>CAACVI010000013.1 GCA_900659855.1 Candidatus Desulfarcum epimagneticum | reverse complement strand
AAAAGAATTATATTGTACATCTGCAAACACAAAGAAAGAAAAGTCACCCGGGATGAAATACGAAACGCGCTTGAGCTTTCCATGACGGACCGGGAGCTGGAAAAACGTTTAAAAGCCTTTGTGAAAGCCGATATCATCGAGCAGGGGACCAGCTATTTCAGTTATCACGCGGTCCAGGACAACATATTCGACAAAGTGTTTCGAGGGGTTTACCAGGAGGAGATCGACGGCTTTACTCCCGAGAAAATCAAAGCCGAATACAGAACCCTTTATAAAAAACTCCAGGGCGAATACAACAAATACAAGGGGGAGTTTTCCGAGTATGTCATCATGAATCATCTGAAACACCGCGCTTACAAACAAAACGATCTCTACATGTCCATGATGAGCAATCTGCCCGACGATTTCGAATTTGTTGAATATTCGACCCTATGGTCTTACAGCGCTTCTCCGGTCCATAAAAAAGACATCCAGGTGGATGTGTTCGCCCAGGCGGGCGGCGATGCGTATTCTCTTATCGGGGAAGTGAAAAACAGGAAGAAAAAATTTTCCCTCACAGAGGCCAGAGCTTTTTTCGCAAAAGCCTCGGAGGTCAAAAAACTGGAGAATCTTGACAAAACCCTTTTCTTTGTCTTTTCCGCCTCAGGTTTTTACAAAACCGCCATTGATTTTTTTGTCGCAAACTCGATCGCCTGGAGCGCGGACAAACGGTTTTTGGAATAAAAAAAGACGATGAAACCATCTCAAATAAAACCCGCCACCCCGGAAGCCGACGATCAAAACGCCCTGGTCTGCATGAAACACGGAATCCGAGTGGACGCGGACCGGGCGGACTGCCGGGATCCGGAAATTTACTGCAAGTTCAGGCCGTCGTGCCTGATCTGGTTCATGAGAAAAGAAAGAAAAAGGAAAGAAAAAAGGGAAAAACCATGAGCCGGCCGGCTTTGAAAGCGCCTCACCGTCTTTTGATCAGGTAATCATAGGCGGACAGCGCCGCCTTGGCGCCCTCGCCGGCGGCCACCACCACCTGTTTGTAGGGCACATCGGTCACATCGCCGCAGGCGAACACCCCGGGGACGCGGGTTTTGCACATCTTGTCCACCACGATCTCCCCCAGGGAATTGGTGGGGACCGCGTCTGAGAAAAGATCGGAGTTGGGCAGAAGGCCGATTTCGATAAACACCCCTTCCACGTCGAGTCTCCGGGTTTTTCCCGTCTTAAGGGATATGATCTCGATCCCGTCCACCTCGCCGTCCCCGGATATGGCCTTTGTGTCGTGCTCAATGAGGATGTCAATTTTTGAAGAGGCCCGGACCTTTTCGATGAGGATGGGGTCCCCGGTGAGGGGGGTCAAAGACACCATGTGTATCTTTTCAGCCACCTTGTCCAGGTCCAGCGCGGCCTCAAGGGCCGAGTTGCCGCCGCCCACCACGGCCACGTCGGCGCCCGCGAAAAGGGGGGCGTCGCAGGTGGAGCAGTAGGCCACGCCCCTTCCCGTCAGCTCCTTTTCCCCGGGCACATTCAGGGGCCGGGGTCTTTTCCCGCTGGCGATGATGAGCGTTTTGGACGAGTGGGACGACCCGTCGCTCAAAAAAATAGTTTTGACTTCCCCGGCCACATCCGCCCGCCTCACTTTTTCCCCGGTGATCTTGGCCACCCCGAACCGATCCACGTGGTCGTCGAACTTGGAGATGAGGTCCGCCGTCTCCACCTGGCTGAAACCCAGGTAGTTGTCCAGATCGTAGGTGTAGGTGACCTGGCCGCCGATGTCATGGCTGACCAGAAGGGTTTTCAAAACCTTCCGGGCCGTGTAAATGGCCGCGCTGAGACCGGCCGGGCCGCCCCCGATGATGATCACGTCGAAAAGAGGCGGGGGGGTCATAGGGGCGAGCTTTGCTCCAGGCATTTGAGATCATGCTCCAGGCGCTTTGCGTCAAAGCCGATCATCACATTGCCGCACACGCTGATCACGGGAACGGTTCGCGCGCCGGAAAGCGCCTTCATCTCCTTGAGCGCCTCCGGGTCCCGGGTCACGTCAAACGCCTTGAAATCCACGCCTTTTTTGGAAAGAAACTCTTTCGCCATTTTGCAGTAGGGTCATGTGGGCGTGGTGTATATCTTCACTCTTGCGTCCATGTCTGCTTTCCTCCCCTTTTGTCAGGTGATTGAGGTCATGGGGCAATCATGCCCCAAAACCCCCCGAAAAGTCAAGCGCCTTGACGCCGACGGGGATGAACATGCGGCCCAAGGGTTTTATTTTACTAAAAAACATTGACACAGGGATAAAATTGGCCTACAAAGATTTTAAAAAAATCAAACCCGTTCCCCTGCCGGAGGCCCTTTATGAGCGACATCCATTTTCCCCTGACCGGAAACAGCGTCATCCTGGCCGTGGTCATCCTGATCCATGTGTTTTTCGCCTTTTTGGCCGTGGGGGGCGTGGTCATGGCCCTGCTTTCGGAGTGGATGGGGAAAAGAAAAAACGACCCGGACCACGCCCGGTTTTACGCCGGCCTCTCCTCGTTTCTGTCGGACATGATGAAGATCAACGGCGTGCTCGGGGTGGTGATCCTTGTTTTGCTCATCGGCCTGTGGAAAACCTTCACCGGGTTTTTGTACTCGACTTTGTTCTGGCTTTTTGTGGCCGAGGGCGCCTTTTTCCTTCTCCTGATGGTTTTTTCCGTGTCCTGGCGCCGGACCCGGGACCGGATCTCATCGGGCGCCCATCTTCTCCTGGGCGCCGGCGTGGCCTTTTGCGCCGTCATGACGGCCTTTTTGATCAACGCGGCCTGGGCGTTCATGATGGCGCCCGGGAAATGGCTGGAGACCGGAAGCCGGTGGGACGCGGTCCAAAGCCCTGTTTTGTGGGAATCGTTCACCCACATGCTTTTGCCTTGCCTGATCAACGCGGCGCTTCTCATCTTCCTTTACAACCTGTGGAAATCCAGGGCGCCGGGGCCGGACGCCGCCTATTTTGAAAAAATCGGCCGTTTCCACGCCCGCGTGGCGGCGGCCCTGATTTTCCTCCAGCCCCTTTCAGGGATCGGTTTCCTGCTCAAGGTGAGATCGGTCTCCCAGGGCCTTCCCGTCCCCAACCCCTTTCAGCAGCTCTGGACCGGGCTCGGCCGCCCCTTTCTCCACGTCATGATCACTTTGGCCGTGATTTCGGTTCTGTGCGCGGCCCTGTACTGGATTTTGGGGCACAAAAAGGGAAAAAAGGCGCTGGTCGTCGCCGCTGTGGCCATGTTCACGGCCTTTTTCGTCGGGGGATACGCCCGTGAAAAGGCCCGGAAGCCTTACCTGGTGTGGGGATCCATGTACATGAGCCAGCAATGGAAAACCGCCGAAACCCCGCCCGCCCCAAAATCCGGCGCGCCAAACGGCCCATCGGTTTACGCGAATTCGGGATGCGGGGCCTGCCATTCTTTTTTGGGACAGGGCGGAACCATGGGCCCGGAGCTGGCGGATTTGGCTGAAAGCTTTTCCAAAGACGACCTCAAGGCGTTTTTAAGCGAGCCTCCCGAAGACATGCCGCCTTTTTTCGGGAGCGAAGAGGAGTTGGACGTTTTGGCCACGTATATTTTGACGAATTCCTGAAAAAACCTGACACAAACTCTAAATTCACAAAGGAGAGACAAACCATGAGCTACGATTTCAACGCGGATGATATTTTTGAAATGGCCCTTCAGATGGAGCGAAACGGCGCCGAATTTTACAAAAACGCGGCCCAGGGCCCGGCCGCGGACAAGCATCAGGACTTTCTTCTGGACCTGGCCCGAATGGAAGAGGCCCACGAAAAAACCTTCGCCAAACTTCAAAAAGACCTGTCCGGATCGGAAAAGGCCGCCACGGTGTTCGACCCTTCCGGAGAATCGACGCTTTACCTCAAGGCCCTGGTGGACACCCGGGTGTTTTTTGAAAAAAAGATCGACGTGTCCTCTTTCAAGGAGATATTAAAAGCCGCCATCACGGCGGAGAAAGACTCCATCGTCTTTTACCTGGGGATGAAGGACCTGGTGCCGGAAAAACTCGGGAAAGACCGGATCGACGAGATCATCAGAGAGGAGATGGGCCACGTCCGGCTTCTGGCCAAAAAACTGCTGAACGCCTGATGGTCCCGGACATGGTCCCGGACCGCGTCATCCGTCTTCAAGGCTGACGCAGTCCACCGGACAGTTGACCACGGCCTCGTTCACGGCGTCCTCGGGATAATGGTCCAGATCGGCCACCTCCACATAGCCCGCGTCGTTGATTTGAAACACCTCCGGGCATATATCCTCGCAGACGCCGCATAAAACGCAGTCGGAAAGCTCCACAACCGGCCTTTTCATGACAGTCAAAACCCCTGGATGTGAAAACGCCCCGGCCCGAAAGGGCCGGGGCGGGATTGATTTTTTTGGCGAACGGGTTTAAACCCCGACGGTCTGTTTCACCGCGCGCCCGATTTTCGCCCCGAATTCCCGGCACGCCTCCAGACCCTTTTCATCCGGCACGTACTGGATTTTAAGGGGATCCTGGGGCATGTCGAATTTCATGGCCTCAAGGGCGCTTTGAATCAGGCCGGAGGCCTCGCCGCTCCATCCGTAGGAGCCAAAGGCGCCCCCGATCTTATTCTTCGGCTTTAATCCCTTCATGTAAGTCAGAAAATCGGCCACGGTGGGAAACATACCGTTGTTCAGGGTGGGAGAGCCCACCACCACCGCCGCCGCGTCCAGAACCTCGGTGATGACATCGCTCCTGTGCGAGCCTTTCAGACACATGGGCCTGGCCTTCACCCCTTCCCCGGCGATTCCCTCGACCACGGCCTCGGCCATGGACTCGGAGCTGTGCCACATGGTGTCAAACACCACGATGGCCTTGGCCTCGGGCTTCTGTTCGCACCACCGGACATAGGCGTTGATGATCTTAGACGGGTCCTTGCGCCAGATAATGCCGTGATCCGGGCATATCATATCGATCTCAAGGCCCATGTCCACCACCTGATCAATGAGCTTGGCGATCCTGGGCGCGTACAGAAGAAGTATGTTGGCGAAATACTTCTTCGCATGGGGCATGATGTCGTCGCCGATCTCATCATCGAACTTCTCGGGGCCCGCGTAATGCTGGCCGAAACCGTCGCTTGAAAAAAGAATTTTGTCTTCCTTCAAATACGAAAACATGCTGTCGGGCCAGTGGATCATCCGGGTTTCGAGGAAGGAAAGGGTCCGTTTCCCCAGGGTCAGCTCATCGCCTGTTTTCACCGGACGGTAGTCGTACGAATTCGGAAAGTGGAGGGAGAGATTCTTAAACCCCATTTTGGAACAGTAAAGGGGCTTGTCCTCGCCGATCCGATGCATGATCCGGGGAATGCCCCCGGAGTGATCCATCTCCGTGTGGTTGCTCACGAAAACGTCGATCTTTTTCGGGTCCACGATTTTGGAGATGTTCTCCAGAAGCTTTCCGGCAAAGGGCTCTTTCACCGTGTCGATGAGAACGGTCTTTTCATCCACAATCAGATACGCGTTGTACGTGCTGCCTTCCTTGGTGGAGTACCCGTGAAAATCACGGATATTCCAGTCCGTCACCCCCACATTGTACACGCCTTTGGCGATTTCCATGCCGTTCGTCGTCATATCTTTTTTCCCTTACTCTTTGTCAAAGTCATCCTTGCTCGCGCCGCACACCGGGCATTCCCAGTCATCCGGCAGGTCCTCAAAGGCGGTTCCGGCCTCCACGCCGTTGTCCGGGTCTCCTTTTTTGGGGTCGTACACATAACCGCAAAGCGAGCATACATATCTGTCCATGGTCTCCTCCTTGTGAAGTGAAATAAATTAAATTGAATGAAATTGAATAAAAATGTCTATCCCGCCGTTGAGCCCGGACCCGCCAGGGGCCGAAACATCTTTTTCCCGGCGCCGCACACCGGGCATTTCCAGTCATCGGGCAAATCGTCGAACAGGGTTCCTTTGGGGATCTTTCCCTTCCGGTCGCCCTTGTCGGGATTGTATATATATCCGCAGTTCACAGTCTGACATTGATACATCTGTTCAGGCTCGGCCATTTTGTCTCCTTATCAATCAAATTTTTTGGGCCAGGTCCAAAACCCGCCGCTCAATCTCGTCCCGGGTTTTTCTCATCAACGCCAGGTCCTTTCCGGCCGGATCGGGAATGTCCCAGTCCGTCACTGTCGCTCCCGGAACCGCCGGGCATTGTTCGGCGCAGCCCATGGTGAAAATCAGGTCCGGGGCGTTTTTCGATATGGCGTCCTCGAAAGACGAGGGGGCCAGAAACGCCATGTCCACCCCCTTTTCCTCCATGGCCTCGACCATCATGGGGTTGACCTCTTCCGCAGGCTCGCTTCCGCCGGTCATGACATCCAGTTTGTCCCCGGCGTGAAGCCGGGCGAAGGCCCCGGCCATCTGACTTCGGCAGGCGTTTTCCCGACAGGCGAACAAAACGGTTTTTCGTTTTGAAAAAGGCGCCATGAGAGAGGCCGCCGCCTCCCTCACCTCTTTTTCGAGATCGCCATATTTTTGAATGTCCCCGGCTTTTTCAATCCTTCGGTACGTCAGGCTTCCGTGGAACCCGGCGCTGAGCGCGTCAAAAAAATACCGGTGGGTCAACGTCAGGCCCTCGAACAGGTTGGCGCCCTTGGTGGCGCCCAGGGCCAGCATGAACCCTTTCCGGCTGTTTTTGCCCGGCTCGTTTCGCTTCAGCGCGTATTTCCTGGACCACAGCGCCTGGGACCGGTCGATGAGGGCCTTGAGCTGGGCCGTGGCGCTGTAGAAAAAAATCGGGGTGGCGGACACCACGATGTCCGCCCTCCTGAAATCGGCGTACACGTGGCCGGCCATGTCGTCGTCGGCGATGACGCAGTATCCTTTTTTTTCGCAGTACCCGCATCCCCGGCAGGGCCGGATGTTTTCCCGGGCCGGCTCAATGACCCGGGTCTCGGCGCCGGCCGCCGAAAGCCCATCCATGAACTTTGAAAGCAGATATTGCGTGTTGCCCTTTTTCCTGGGGCTTCCCTGCAATCCAAGAGCAAACATGGCGTTTGATCCTTCCCCCGGCCCCCGGGGCGCTGATGCGAAGAAGGCGTCCGGGGCCCGGAACTTTATATGTTAAATGCGCTTGTCCACTCCCTCGGCCGAACAGTCGGGCGTGTAGCACGAGTTGTCTAAAAACTCGCATTTTTCCTTGCAGGACGGGCACTGCTCCGGTGGGGCGTCCTTTTCCAGCATATACCCGCATTTCGAGCATTTCCAGCTTCCCATGACATGCCTCCTTGGGTCGTTTGAGACGGCGTCGAAAAAAATCGACGCCATCCGGTTTGATAAATTCGTGAAAAACCGCTTAAACGACATCGAAAAAATTCGATATACAAGGCATAGCGGTTTTTTGAGAGAGAGGCCATACATATTGTATGCCGAACGAACAAAAAAAAGCTATAACGCAGTAGATCGGATTTTTTACGATGTCGTCCGGTTTATTTTTTCCACAGCCCGTGAAGATTGCAGTACTCCCGGGCCGAGCCGCCGGACAGCTCGGTTTTGAAAACCGCCTCGGGGGTGTCGCCGGGATTCAAGTATTTCCGGAACACCTTCCCGTCCGCCAGAACCTCGATCCACTCAATGTAGTGTTTGTCCTCCATGGGATGGGGAACCTCGCCCACGGCGACTTTCACGTCGCCGCCGGATTCCGACACCACCGGCACATGTTTCTCTTTGGCCGCGTCCACGGTGTTTTCCGTCAGTTTTTTCATGGGCTCGCCGCAGCAGGCCAGCTCTCCTTTGGCCCCGTGGAGAACCTCGACGATGTTGCCGCAAAGCTCGCATTTGTAAACCTCGTATCTTTCAGCCATCTCGTCCTCCTTTTCTCGAAAAATTGATAATCTCGTAAAAAATCACGGGACGGCGTCGTAAAAAGGCGTGGCGCTTATTCTTACGACGCCGTCAAGGTTAGAAATTCTCGTCCACCAGCTCAAAGTGAGCCTTGCCGTGGGCGCAGGCCGGGCAGGCGTCCGGGGCATCGCTCCCCTTGTGGTTGTACCCGCAGTTGCGGCAGCGCCATGTGACCTCCCCGCCCTTTTTGAACACTGTTCCGGCCTCGATGTTTGCCGCCAGCGCGTTGTAGCGGCTCTCATGGTATTTTTCCGCCACGGAGATGGCGTCATAGACCGCCGCCACCTTGTCAAAACCCTCCTTGCGGGCCACTTCGGCGAAGCCGGGGTACAGGTCCGTGTGCTCGTGGTTTTCCCCCATGGCCGACGCCTTGAGATTTTCCAGGGTGGAGCCGATCACCCCGGCCGGGAAAGCGGCCGCGATCTCCACATCGCCGCCCTCCAGGAACTTGAACATGCGTTTGGCGTGCTCCTTCTCCTGGTTGGCCGTCTCCTCAAAAATCGCCGCGATCTGGACATAGCCTTCCTTTTTCGCCTTGCTTGCGAAATAGGTGTAGCGGTTCCGGGCCTGGGACTCGCCCGCGAAACTGGTCAAAAGGTTCTTTTCCGTCTGGCTTCCCTTCAAACTCTTCATGGCGCTCAATCCTCCCGTTATTTAAAAAAGTGCTGTAAAAAAAATATGGGTTTAACCCACCCATCCGAACATGTTGAATCTGAAATCAGAAATCCCCTTCCCACGCGCCCTTTTTCATATGTCTTTTTTTTTCATCTTCCGCGATTTTTTTAATTTTGTAGGCCGAATCCAGAAGAACGCCGTAAAGCACGCCGCAGCCGGCGTCCTCCCGGTCGCGATCCCCGGCTTCCGCCAGGCGGATCATGTCGTCGGACATTTGAAGCGTTTCCACGATGTGTCGGTCACAGTCTTTCACGGCGTTGGGTCCTGTGAAGTGTTTTGGGTTTGCGGGCTTCGTGATTGGTTATGAATATAATTTTTTTCATAAATAACACTTAATATATGCAAATACGGCGCCACGGTCAAGGAGAAAAAAGAAAAAAAATATTCCATGAAATCCCGGCGTATTGCAGGCCCTCCCCCGGCGCCTTCGGGATCGCCCGGGCCCCTGTTCCCGAGACGCCGGCGTCCGGCGCCTTCGGGGCGTTTTTTTCAACCCCCTGATAATGCTTATAATCTTTGTGCCTCCCTGTGTCTTTTAAAAAAATGAGACAGATATGTTTCATGACACATAAATGTTTTATTGACCTCAAGGGCGTTTTACTCTATTATGGCGGGCCAAACCCGCCTGAAAATCAAATACTCATGGGCTTTTCCATGAGACAAAGCGCGGGGGGAACCCGTCCGGAAGACTGTGACGGCTGGAAAGAGGCGCCGAGCATGAAATTTGATCCCAAAACGCTGGAGCATATTCTCGACAACCTGAGGGAAGGCGTCATCGCCCATGACCGGGACCGGAAAATCTTTTTTTTCAACAAAAAAGCCGAGGAAATCACCGGCCTTTCCCGCAAGGAAGTCCTGGGGCGGGACTGTCACGAGGCGTTCGGCGCTCCCCTGTGCGGCGAGGCCTGCTCTTTTTGCGATGACGGCCAAGACCGCGGGCGCTCCGAGTATCCATCCGTCCTTTTGGCCCAAAACGGGGAGACGAAACACATCGAGATATCCATCACCCCCATGAAAGACGACAAGGGGCGCGTCACCGGGGCGCTGGCCTCGTTTTCCGACATCGCCGAAATCATGGGCCTGCGGGAAAAAGCCTCCCGCCCGGGCCCTTTCGCCGGCATCGTGGGCCAAGACATCCGGATGCTCCGGCTTTTTCAGCAGATCAGCGATGTGGCCCGTTACGATTATCCCGTTCACATCTCCGGGGAGACGGGGACCGGGAAAGAGCTGACGGCGGCGGCCATCCATTCCCAAAGCCCCCGGGCCGCCGCCCCCTTTGTTCCCATCAACTGCGGGGCGCTTCCCGAGACCCTCATTGAAAGCGAGCTGTTCGGCCATGTCCGGGGGGCCTTTTCCGGCGCCGTGCGGGACAAAAAAGGCCGCTTTGAGCTGGCCCGGGGCGGCGTCATTTTCCTGGACGAGGTGGCCGAGCTGTCTTTGAAGGTCCAGGTCAAACTGCTTCGCTTTCTCCAGGAGGGGACCTTTGAAAAGGTCGGCGGCGAGGGCGCCTTGTCCGTCAACGCCCGGGTCATCAGCGCCTCGAACAAAGACATCAAAAAAGAGGCGGCGGCCGGACGGTTCCGGGAAGATTTGTATTACCGCTTAAACGTCATCCCCATCCATCTTCCGCCCTTAAGACAGAGGAAAAACGACATCCCCCTTCTGGCGGCGCATTTCTTAAGCCGGGCGGGCTCGGGCGCGGGGGACGGCGGAAAGACCGGGGAATTTCTCATCAGCCCCGAGGCCCTTTCCCGAATGATGGATCACCCCTGGCCGGGAAACGTCCGGGAATTGCAAAACGCCATGATGTTCGCCATCGTCAAATCCGGCGGCGGGGTCATCCGGCCCCGGCATCTTCCCATGGAGCTGTCCGGACCGGGACCCGCGGGGGGGAAAAGACGGGGGCCTTTGAAAAAACTCGACGCCGAAATCGTCTCAAAGGCGCTGACCCAGACCGGGGGCAACAAGGCCGCCGCGGCCCGGCTCATGGGGGTGTCCCGCGCCACCCTGTACCGGTTTCTGGCGGCCCGGCCGGATGAGACCGGGGAATGACGCGCGGGGACGAAATCTTACGTAAAACCATCCACAACCCAACATTTTCAGGAGGACCCAGACATGCCCAGAAAAGGAAAAAGCGTCACATTCGACGCCATGGTGAAATTTTTCATCAAAAACTATCAACTCTGCACCAAAAAAGACATTGAAAAACTCATCACCCGGCTGGACCGGATGGAAAAGCTCATGAAAAAAACCGGCGCCGCCCCCAAATCGGCCCCCCGGAAAAGAAAAGGCGCCGTCCCGGCCTCGGATATCGTGGCGGACATCGTCAACAGCGCGCCGGGCGAAATCACCTTTGCCGAGATCATGGAAAAAACGGAATTTCCGGAAAAGAAACTTCGGAATGTCATCTTTCGCCTCACGTCGTCCAAAAGAATCCGGGCCCAGGAGCGCGGCGTGTACATAAAGGCGTAAGCGCCCGCTGAAAAATAATTAATTTTTGAGCGAAACCTGAGACCCTGTTTAAAAAAAACAAAAACCGGAACAAAGGAACCCGACGATCGCCATGATCCCACAGGAAAAAAATCCCCTTTCCCTTCTTCGCCCCGGGCGCTCCATCCACGGCCACACGGTCAAACGCTCCGAGCCCGTTTTGGAGATGGACCTGGTTTTCCATGAGCTTGAGCATGAGAAAACCGGCGCCCGGCACATCCACATCGCCTCAAAGGACCCGGAAAACGTGTTCGCGGCGGCGTTTAAAACCACCCCGTCCGACTCCACCGGCGTGGCCCACATCCTGGAGCACACGGTTTTGTGCGGGTCGGAAAAATTTCCGGTCCGGGACCCGTTTTTCTCCATGCTCAAACGAAGCGTGAACACCTTCATGAACGCCTTCACCTCCTCGGACTGGACCATGTATCCCTTCGCCACCCAAAACCCAAAGGACTACTTCAACCTCATGGCCGTGTACCTGGACTCGGTTTTTTTCCCCCTCATCGACGGGCTGAGTTTCAAACAGGAGGGGCGACGCCTGGAATTCGAGGGCCCCGCTCCGCAAAAAACGGTTTACAAAGGCGTGGTGTACAACGAGATGAAAGGCGCCATGTCCTCTCCCCCCCAGGTCATGTCGCGGTCCCTTTTAAACGCCCTTTTCCCGGACAGCGTGTACCGCTTCAACTCCGGCGGGGACCCCGCCGAGATCCCCAACCTTTCCCACGAGGCGCTGAGGCGCTTTCACCGACGCCACTACCACCCGGGAAACTCGTTTTTCTTCACCTACGGCGATTTTCCTTTGGAAGAAACGCTAAAGTTCATCCACGATCACGCGCTTGAAAAGTTCGATTTCGCCGACGCCGGAACCGATGTGGCGCCCCAGCCCCGGTGGGACGCGCCCCGGGAAAGCCTCTATTTCTATCCCCTGGCGCCAAACGAGGACGAAAAGAAAAAATGCCAGGTCTGCGTGGCCTGGCTCACGGCCGACATCACCGACGCGTCTGAAATCCCGGCCCTCAAACTGCTCAACCGGATTCTGATGGGCAACGCCGCCTCCCCTTTGCGAAAGGCCCTCATCGACCTGGGGCTGGGCTCGGATTTATGCGACGCCGCCGGTCTGGACTGCGACAGCCGGGACGCCATCTTCGTGTGCGGATTAAAAGACGTGGACCCATCCGACGCGCCTGAAATCGAAGAGACGGTATTCAAAACCTTAAAGGGCCTGGCCGACGGCGGAATCGACCGCGAAATGGCGGAGTCGGCCCTTCACCAGATGGAGTTTCACCAAAAAGAGGTGAAAGGCGTTCCCTATCCCCACGGGATCCAACTGCTTTTAAAAATATCCGGCGCGTGGTTTCACGGCGGCGACCCCCTGTCCTCGCTGGCTTCCGGATTCGACCGGCTCCGGGAGAAGGCGCTTTCCGGGGGTTTTCTGGAGGAAAAAATCCGGACCCATTTCATCGACAATCCCCACCGGACCCTGTTCGTCCTGGCGCCGGACCGGGAAAAGGAGAAAAAAGAAAACGAACAAACCGCCGCGGCCCTGGAGAAAATCCGAAAACAACTGACGCCGGCCGATATTGAAAAAATCCAAAAAGACGCCCGGGCCCTTCAGAAACGACAGGAAGAGCCCGAGGACATCTCCCTGCTTCCGGACATGGCGCTGTCCGATATTAAAAAATCCGTGGAAATCATCCTCCCCGACGCCTCGGGTCCGGTCTGGGCGCCCGGGACGTTTAAGGCCAAAGAAGAAAACGCCCCGGTTTATTATTACAACCGCCCGACTTCCGGGATCCTTTATTTCCACGGCTCCGCCTCTTTCAGCCACCCGGAGGGGGGCGGCGCCCTGCCCGAAACCCTTCTTCCCCTGGCCCCCTTTTTCTGCTTCGCCCTGCCCCGGTGCGGGACAAGACGTCTGGACTACGCCCAGATGGCCCAAAAAATCGAGGCGTGCTCCGGGGGAATGGGACTTTCGGCCTCGGCCCGGTCCCGGTTTGACGAAACCGGCGCCTGCCTTCCCCTGGCCGGGGTCGGCGGCAAATGCCTGGAGAGAAAAATTCCGGACATGTTCGACACTCTGGAAGCGCTTTTTTTGGAATACTCTTTCGACGACCACGCCCGACTGAAAAACCTGCTGTCCCAATACCGGGCCATGAAGGAGGCCGCCCTTCTGGAAGGCGGACATATCCGGGCCATCTCCCTGTCGGCCCGACGCTTTTCCCCGGCCCTGGCCCTGGGAGAGACATGGAGCGGGGTGTCCCAGCTTAAATTTTTGAAAAAAATCGCCCAAAACCCGGGGGAGAAGGACCTGGCGTCCCTGGCGCGAAAGCTTTCACAAATCGGGGCGCGCGTTTTGTCCCGGGAGCGCTTTGAAATGGCCCTGGCCGCTCAGGAACCGGCGCTTGAAAAGGCCGCGCCCCGGGTGTGGGGCCTTTACGGAAATCTGCCCGCCTCCTCCGGGGCCGGGCCCCATGAGATTCCAGCCCCGGAGACCGGCGGGCCCGCCTTTGAGGGCTGGCAGACCTCCTCGGCCGTGTCCTTTGTGGCCCAGTCCTTCCCGGTCCCGCGCATGGGCCATGAGGACGCGCCCGCGCTTTCGGTCATCAGCAAAATGCTGCGCTCCCTTTTTCTCCACCGGGAAATCCGGGAAAAAGGCGGCGCCTACGGCGGCTTCGCCCGTTACGACGGCGAAAACGGGGTGTTCAGTTTCGCGTCCTACCGCGATCCTCACATCGTCGCCACCCTGGAGGTGTATGAAAAGGCGCGGGAATTCATACGCGCCGGTAACTACACCGAACAAAACGTCAAGGAGGGCATTCTCCAGGTCTGCTCGGAAACGGAAAAACCCCATCCCCCGGGACCCGCGGCCATCCGGGCGTTCAACCGCCAAAGGGTGTCCCTCACAGACGACATGCGCGCCGCCTTCAAGGAGCGACTCCTGTCCCTGGACCGCCGCCAAATACTTAAAGCCGCCGGCCGCCACTTCGCCGGTGACGCCTTCGGAGACACGGCCGTCATATCCGGGGAAAAACAGTTGGCAAAGGCCAATAAGGCGTTGGGGAAGAAACCTTTAAAAATATTTAAAATTTGATAAACTCGTAAAAATTCGACCTGCAAAACGCGGGGTTTTTTTTGCAACGCCGCGAATAAAATAAAATGATTGGAGAATCAACCATGCTTCCAGCCGGCCAAGAGCAAAAAAATGAGAAGGAAGACGCGCGGCCCAACACGCGGAAAACGCCGCCGTGTTCCTGTGATCCATCCTCCTGCGACGGGGTCTGCCGCCCCGAATCCCTTGCCAAACCTGTGACGGTGGCCATCATCGGCAGACCCAATTCAGGCAAGAGCCATATTTTTACCAACCTGACCCAAAAATACTCACAAAGCGGCAACTACCCCAATACCACTTTGAAGGAAAAAAGGGGGATGTTCGAACTTTCCGGCCGCCAATATGAAGTCATCGACACCCCTGGCCTGCAAGGGTTGTTTGTCAACTCTGAAGAGGAGCTGCAGGTAAGGAATTTGCTCTTAACCCAAAAACCGGACTGTATCGTCCAATGCGCCGACGCCAGCAGGCTCAAACAGTCCCTGGCGCTGACCGCGGACCTCATGGAGCTGAATATACCATTAATCCTCTGCCTGAACGCCATAGATGAAACGGCCAGACAGGGAACCTGGATCGACTCCCGGCTTCTGTCGAAAACCCTGGGCATTCCAGTTCTGGAAATGGTCGCGGTCAGAGGCGCGGGCACGACTGAGTTAAAAAAGACCATAAACCGGGCGTGTCAGGGCAAGTTCGATCTCCATTACGGCAATCTCATTGAAGACGCCATTGCCTCCATATGCGAAGAGTTTCCCCCTGACCTTGATTTCAAAAGGAAACGCGCCATCCTGCTTCTTCGCAATGATCCCTATCTGCACCGGCGGATGGAAGATCAGCTCGGCAAAAAAATCATGGATAAAGTCGCCGAAAATGTCAAAACGGCGCGGAATCATTACAAGGGAAACATCTCCTGGCAAATCATTAACCGGCGAGCCCTCTGGGTGGATGAACTGACCGAAAAAATTGTTAAAAAACAAAAACTGCCCCTTATCGGAAAGTCTGAAAAATTCGCAAAATGGAGCAGGAACCCCGTCACCGGGGCGCCCATCATGATTTCCATTTTGCTTGTCATTTTTTTTGCGGTGGTCAATGTCGCCAACCGCCTGGCCGCATTTGCCAACACCTGGCTCTGGCTTCCCCTGGAAAACGCGGTTAACCATATGTTGGGCCCGGGCATGATCAATGAATTTCTTATCGGCCATTACGGTATTTTGACCCTGGGCGTCTCCAACGCGATTTTGACCGTCCTGCCCATCCTTGGCATTTTCTTTTTTCTTTTCAATATGCTCGAAGATTCAGGCTACATCCCCAATCTCTGCGTTCTGCTCAGGAAAGTATCCGCGCGGGTCGGGGTGACCGGCAACGCCATTCTGCCGGTCACCCTGGCCTTCGGATGCAAGACCATGGCGACTCTTGCCACCCGGTCCCTGCGCTCGAAAAAGGAAAAATTCATCGCCGTGTATCTGATCGCCTTCGGTATCCCCTGCGCCGCGCAAATGGGCCTGAACATGAGTATTTTAGGGGGACTCGGGCTCAAGGCCCTTGCTATCACCTTTTCCGTTCTGGGTGTGGTCTGGGTATCCGTCGGCATGACCCTCAACAAAATTTTAAAAAACGACCTGAAAGACGATTTCATCCTCGAACTTCCGCCCATGCGCATTCCACCGCTGAAACCTGTTTTGCGAAAAACCTTCCACAAACTTCAGGATTTTCTTAAAGAGGCCATGCCTATCTTTATTTCAGCCGCCGTCATCCTCTTCATCGCCGATAAGACCGGAATGCTCACCGCCTTAAAAAAACTGTTAAAGCCGGTGATCACCGGATTCCTCGGCTTCCCCCTTGAAATGGTTGATGTCCTCGTCCTCCTCATGGCAAAACATGAGGCCGCGGCCGGCATGCTGATCAAACTTGTGAACAATGGCCGCCTTAATTACATACAGACCATTGTCGCCGTTGCCCTGACCATGATGTTCATCCCCTGCTTAACCAATATTGTCGCCATTTTTAAGGAGCAGGGCCCCAAAAAAGCGACTGTCATGGTTTTGTCGATCAACCTCACCGCAATTATCGTGGCAGGATCATTAAACAGCATTCTTCTTCGCATTTTATAATAGGAGTTTACAGTGGAAAAAAAAATCAAAGTGGACGAATGTATAGAAAATCTGTGGAATATGAAGGAAAAGGGGCAAAGCGCTTTGAATGACCTGAAAACGGCCATGGGGGACGAATTTAATTCCAGTCTCATCGAAAACCTCCTCCATGACGGCATGGTCATGGTCACTGATGATGGAGTTGAAATCACACTGACCGAAGATGGCGAAGCATGCGGCCGCCGGCTCATACGTTCCCATCGCCTGGCCGAGAGACTGGTGTATGACGTTCTCGGCGGCGATTTCGAGGCCGGCGCCTGCGAGTTTGAGCATATTGCCAATCCCGGCCTTGTCAACAGCATCTGCACCTTGCTCGGACATCCCCGCGAGTGCCCCCATGGCATGCCGATCCCGACCGGGTCCTGCTGCCGCAGCTCTCTGCGCACCGCCGAGAGCTCGGTGATGAGACTCACTGAAATGAGTGTCGGCCAGACGGCGCGGATCGCCTACATAAATTGCCGGGACGACAAAAGGCTTCACAAGCTCGAAAGTTTGCATATCAGGCCCGGAACAACCGTAAAACTGCATCAAAACTCACCGACCACCGTCATCGAATGCGAGGGCGCCAGCATTGCCATTGATGAGTCAGTTTGCGCTGATATCTGCCTGTGGAAAAATGAGCCGGCGCGCAAAACCCATGAAACCCAAAATATATCCATGGAGCGGGCTTATACCCAAAAAAAAGGAACGCTGTCCAGTTTGGGCTTCCTTAAAAAGTTCAAAACAGGAGGCGTTTGACGCCACACAGGTCTGCCCGGAAAAGCCGTTGGAGGTTAAGGAATAAAAAACGAAAGGCAAACAAAAAATCGCCGGGCCGGGGAAAATATGCCGCGGACCATCACCCTTATGCGCCGGGACCTGGAAGAGACCCTGAAAACCCGCCTTCGGCCGATCGTGGCGGATGAGGTGGTGTATGCGTAGGGATTTCACCTGACGAAATGGGTCGATCCACGCGTTCCGGGGAAAAAACCGAGACAAGGCGCCTTATCCCACACACGAAAACAAGCGCCGCGCCGATGGATAGCGGGTGATAAAATCCGGGGTGAAAAAATAATACCTGAACCCCGCCCCGCAAGTCACATTAGTTTTATCCCGGAAGCGACAATTTCATGGACAAAAGGATTGTCCCGATAATTTTCAAGGTCTTTGTTTTCAAAGGCAAGGGGCTGAAGATCGATGTCGTATGGAAGGGTTTTGTCAAGAAGAAAAGCGATGGCTTCCGTTCTGTCCATTCCGGAAAAAGAATCGGAGAATATGGCGATATCGATGTCGCTGTCGGCTTTCCAGTCTCCTGTCGCGTAAGAGCCGAACAGGATCGCCGAGCGGACCGTTATTTCACTGGATAAATTCTCCACATATTCTTTTAGCGTTTTTTTTATTTCAGAAGGGATTTGAGCCATTTGTTCACAATTTTATTTTTTTCAGAAAACAGAGCCAACCGGTTCCATTAATAAGCAATAGATATATTTGAAAATAAAAGAAATGTCAACAGAATTAAAACAGGGCTTTCGCGAAATCACAATGGCGGACACATGGAAAAAACCGAGACAAGGCAGCTTTGCCTCACGCGCGAAAACAAGCGCCGCGCCGGGCGGCCTGCGATCAAAATCATTTTTAATGTGGAGAGACGATGGAAATTCGAGAAGCGACGGACGCGGACCTGAATGATGTGTTTTCAGTTGAGAAAGAGGCGTTTGGATATGACAAAGAGGCCAAGCTCACAAGGGATCTGCTGAGCGATCCGAGCGCGAAACCCCTTTACTCTTTTCTGGCTTTTGATCACGACAGAGCGGTGGGCCATATTTTGTTCACATCGGCCCGCCTGAAGGGCGAGCGGCAAGGCGCGTCCATATCTCTCCTGGCCCCTTTGGCCGTGATCCCCGCCTTTCAGAAACAGGGCGTCGGGGGGGCGCTCATCCGGAGCGGCCTGGAGCGTCTGGCGGACGACGGCGTTGATCTGGTCTTTGTGCTCGGACACCCGGAATATTATCCCCGTTATGGTTTCAAACCCGCGGGGGCGCGGGGATTTGACGCGCCCTTTCCCATCCCGGAAGAGCATGCCGGCGCATGGATGCTTCAGGAATTGAGGCCCGGGGCGACAGGCGGCGCGTCCGGACAGGTGGTCTGCGCGGACATGCTGAATAAACCGGAGCATTGGCGGGAATAGCGGGAAAACTCTGAAACCGCCCGGAAAAGACACGCCTTGTCTTTTGCGCGCCATCCATTTTATCCTTGATCATGTCATAAAAAAACTTATAATGCCTCTATAAACCGTATCAAACAGAATGTGATTTCCGGGGTTATCATGAATACGATCACAGCGAATCAATTGAAAACAAAGGGCGTGTCCGCCATTGAAAGCCATCTGGATGATCAGCGTGAACTGGTCATCACTGTCCGGGGTAAAGAAAAATTTGTGATCATGAACATGCGGCATTATCATTATCTTCGCGAATGCGAGCTTGAAGCCGCGCTGCACGAAACAAGGGCGGACTATGAATCCGGGAAGTTTGTCTCTGAAAGCGTTGAAAAACATGTCAAACGGGTGACCGACAGCCGCGCGGCTTTGAAATGATATATTTCTGGGGAGAACACCAAATGTTTAAGAGACAAAAAAGAACGGCTTTTGTCGTCGCCGCCGTTTTTCTCCTGACATGGGGAAGCGCGGCGCGGGCGGGGATCCAATTAAGCGATGTTCACATTGACGGCGGCGTTTCCGGGGATCTGGCGCAGCACGCGGAAAAAAACATCCTGTTCAATCCTGCGGGGCTTGGATTTGAGCCTGAAAACTTCATCCGGGCGGGCAAGGGCCTGAAACTGAACTCGCCGGATTCCGGGGCCGATGATTTTGACTCTTACATGCCTAGTATAGACGCTCACTGGCGCATAGACGACCAGTGGTCCCTTTTCGGCTCCCTGCGCGTGTCCAACGGGGGCGGGTCCCTTTATTTTGATGATGAAGGCGCCATCGCCGAAAGAATTAATCTCTTTGTTTTCAACCGAAACGCCATGTCCGCGTCTCTGGAGCTTGAGGCGTCGCATTACATGATGAAGCTGGGCGCCGCGCGTAAAATCCATGATCATTTCGGCGTGGCGGCCGGGATCATCGGCGTGTCCGCCAAAAAAAACGCCCGTCTCCACGCGGCGGGCGTGACCACGCCCCTGGGGAGCCTTCCCTCCATCCACCTGGATTACGATCAAAGCGCGACAGGGCTCACAGGCTTCGCGTCCGCGCATTATGAGCGCCGGGGCTGGAGCCTGGCCGTGAACTTCACCGGCCCTGTCCGGCTGGCTTTTGAGACCGATATCAGCTCCGATTTTTCCCTTCCCCCCTCCCCGCCCCCGCCTTTGCCGAATCTTCCCTATCCCGACATTCCCGGCGATCCCGGCGAAATCAGGGAGGATCTGCCCGCCATACTGAGCCTGGGGGTCAAAAAAAATCTCAGTCTCGCGCCCGGAGATCTGGAAATCAAAACCGGTTTCGCTTATATCTTTCAGGAAAGCGCCACATGGAACTCGACTTTCGACCAGGTGGCGGCCGGCTTTGCCGGCGGACCGTTGAGCCGCCTTGGAAACGGCTATGAGATCAGCGTCGGTTTTTCCTGGCGCCCGGCGAAAAGCCGCTGGACCCATTACGCGAGCTACATGTATAAAAACATGGGCGACGCCCCGCAATACATGCCCGGGGAAAGCCGCCGGCTGGATTTTCATGTCATGGGAGGGGGATTTCGCTGGCAATACAGCGACCGCCTCGCATTCAGCGTGGACTTCGCGGGGCTGAATGTGTTCACCGGGGTGGAATATGTGTTTGGGGTTTCCCCGGATTAGCGCGACAGATTCGATTTTATTTTTTTTAGGTTGACATCCATTTGGTTTGTATGTATGTTAGCAAATTACGTTCACAAAAGATATATTTGGGGCTTGAGGCTATTCATAATAGTCCACTTCGCCCACCCTAAGATCCCCCGCGAGGGGTCGCGGAAAAAACAAATCGTCCTGCGGCCCTGAATCGACAAAAGTCAATTTGTTTCCGTTGTCGCGGTCATCGGCCGGTTTTCAGTTCAGGCTGATTGATATCAGACCCGACAGCGAGACTCTCGCCAAAATGGCGCCCCCCGAAAATCTTTTTTTTATTTTACCCTGGAGAAAAATCGCATTCGGCGGTTTTCGTCTCCGTTTTGCCGTCCCGGCATCCGGACAGACGTGGGCCCGTTTTTCGGCGCCCCCTTTCCCTTTGTTCCGCGACGGCGTTTGAAAGTGAGTTATATGAGTAATTTTAGTGACCTGGACCTGGAAAAAAAAATTCTTCAGGCCGTGTCCGCCGAGGGTTACAAGACCCCCACGCCCATTCAGGCAAAATCAATCCCCCATCTTCTTGAAGGGCGCGATCTTTTGGGATGCGCCCAGACCGGAACCGGAAAGACGGCGGCTTTCGCGCTGCCGATTCTGCAGCGACTGAGCCGGTCGCGGCCGGCCGGAAAGAAACGTCCCATTCGGTCGTTGATTCTCACCCCCACCCGGGAACTGGCCGCGCAGATCAATGAGAGTTTTCGCTCCTACGGGCGCCATCTGCCTCTCAAGACCGCCGTCATATTCGGCGGCGTCGGCAAACGGCCCCAGGAGACGGCGCTCAGAAAAGGCGTTGATATTCTGGTGGCGACGCCCGGCCGCCTGCTGGACCTGGCGCAAAACGGGCATGTGTATCTGAAAGGGCTGGAGGTGTTTGTCCTGGATGAGGCGGACCGCATGCTGGACATGGGCTTTATCCATGACGTCCGCCGGGTGATCCGCGAATTGCCGGCGACGCGGCAGACCCTTTTCTTCTCCGCCACCATGCCAAAGGAGGTGGCCACGCTTGCCCGGACGCTTCTGACGGACCCGGTCAAGGTGGAGGTCGCGCCCCAGGCGACGCCGGCCGATCGAATTCGTCAGTCCGTGCTTTTCGTGGACAAACTGAAAAAAGACGCGCTGCTGGAGTCGATCCTTTCCGATAAACGAATCGCCCGGGCGCTCGTCTTCACCCGGACCAAGCATCGCGCCAGCCGGGTGGCGAAAAAACTGGCGCGCCTGAAAATCCCGGCCGACGCGATTCATGGAGACAAGGCCCAGGGCGCGCGGACCCGCGCGCTGGGGGCGTTTCGATCCGGCGCGGCGCGTGTGCTCGTGGCCACCGATATCGCGGCCCGGGGCATTGACGTGGATGGCATCACCCACGTGATTAACTACGAGCTTCCCAATGAGCCTGAGAGTTATGTGCATCGAATCGGACGCACCGCCCGCGCCGGACATGACGGCGCGGCGATCAGCTTCTGCTCCGGAGATGAGCGGGATTATTTGAACGATATTGAAAAAACCATACGCCTCTCCATAAAGGTCGTTCGCTCCCATTCGCTTCACTCGGCGGAGGCCGAGCAGGGCCTGGTCAACGGCGAGGATGGCGCGGCCGCGCGGAAACGCAAAGCGGCGAACCGTTTTGCTCCCCGCCGCGGAAAACAGGCGGGGAAGAGCCGCCCGGGAGCCAAAAGCCCCCGCCCGTCAGAAGGATGGCGGTCCGGGAAAGGCGGAAAAAAGAGCGGCGCCTCCGGACCGGGAAAGCCCCGGCGCCGAACCCGCCGGGGCCACGGAACTTTCCGGAACGGATGAATGCGTCGCGGCGTCTTTGCGCCCGCATCCTGTTTTGACGAAAATTCAAAAATGACGACATCGTGAAAAAATGATAAACTCGTAAAAAAGTTTGGGATGGCCAAGGGCCGCCTAAGCGCTTTTTTGCGGGTTTATCAAAAATAAACTTCGGGCCAGCGGCTATCGGCTTGTCTATGAAGTCAACGACAAAGAAATTTTCCTTCTGGTCATAGCAGTGGGAAAACGGGATAAAAATTCGGTCTATAAAAAGGCCCAAAAAAGACAATAACCGGACGTCGATCCGTCCCAAAGCGCGTCCGGAAACCATCTTTTGAGGATATATCCCTTTCCCCCTAAATCTTCACCTTAATGTGCCAGGGCTCGAAGCGGACGCCGGAAAGGTTGTCCCGGGGGTAGCGGAGTTTTAAGTAGCCAAGCTCCCTGAGTCTTTTAAAGACGATGGTTTTGGCGAATTTTTCCGTGAAGTTGGCGGCGCCCAGGCCGACCTGGCCCACGTCGAAGTCGCCGGTTCCGTGGAAAGAGTGGCCCGGGGGGGCCAGGGAACGGGAGGCCAGAGAGAGGTTGCCGCCGTTTCTTGAGGCCTTGTTCAAAAAAAGAAGGGTTTGCTTCATGACGTTTCGAATGCCCGATGTCATGACCGCCGGGACCCCGGCTTCCCGCATGATTTTGTTGTAGGTGTCGCGCGGCGCGCCCCGGTAAAGAAAGCCGCCGGCGCCGTGTATTTTTTTGACATCCCTTCGTTTGACCCGATGGGTGAGACTGGAGATGGGTTTTTCCCCGAGAAAACCGTACCGGGAGGCGTCGGCGTAGAATATCTCTTCCAGAAAATCGATTTCCCGCCGGGTGAAACGCCCCACCCGGGGATAGTTGCGGGCCAGTCTCAGCCCCTGGTCAAAGCTTAAAAGGCCGTAATTGGCGTGGCCCGCCAGCGCCTGGAGCCGCCTGAGGCGCCGGGTGACCGAACGCAGGGTCCCCATCATCCGGGGCTCCACAAACACGTCGCTGGAAAAGCGTCTGTCGAAATGCCGCATTTTGTAGAAATAATCCCGGACATGGCGGTCGTTGGGATAACGGTCGGGCCGGCTTCCCCAGAAACGGTTTCGCACGGCCGCCGCCAGGACCGGGTCGGGCAAAGCGGCGCCCGCGACAGCGCCCATGGCGGAAATTCCCGCAAATTTAAGAAAGTCTCTTCGTCTCATTTTTTTTTCGTCCGGACGCCGGCCCCCTGGAAAAAGGGGCTATGAACCGATCAGCGCCGCTCCAATGGCCCCGGTGAGCTGGGCCTTTTTTGAAACCCTTAAGGGCTCCCCGATTTTCTTTTCAAGGGCATGAATGACCCCCACGTTTCTGGCCACGCCCCCGGTCATCATCACGGGCGTTTGAATGCCCACCCGGCCGGCCATGGACATGACCCGGGAGCCGATGGACTCGTGAATGCCCGCGATAATGTTTTGCCTTTTTTCCCCCTTTGAGATCAGGGAGATGATTTCCGACTCCGCAAAGACCGTGCACAGGCTGCTGATGGGGGACGGGTCCTCCCCTTCCAGGGACATGCGGCCGAAATCGTCCAGGTCCACCTCCAGCGCCCTTGCCATGACCTCCAGAAATCTCCCGGTTCCGGCCGCGCATTTGTCGTTCATGGCGAAGTCCGTCACAGAGCCGTTGTCGTCAATGGAGATGGCCTTGCTGTCCTGGCCCCCGATGTCGATGACTGAGCGGATTTCGGGGTCCAGAAACCGGGCCCCGGCGCCGTGGCAGGTGATTTCGGTGACGTTTTTGTCGGCCATGGACACGCTTTTTCGGCCGTATCCGGTGGCCACCACGCGGTCGATGTCCTGTTTTTTGAGCCCGGCGGCGTCCAGAAGCTTTTCAAAAATCCGGTCGCCGGCCTCTCTGGAATTGTAGCCGGTGTGGGTCAGCTCAGTGGCGGCAAGCTCGCCGTCTTTGATCAAAGCCGCCTTGGCGGTGATGGATCCAATGTCGATTCCGACTGAAAGCATAAAGCAAAATCCTTGATTGTGTGGTGTGTGATGGGTCCCAAGGGTTAAATATCTTTTCGGGCCGATGACCTGAGCATCTCCATGAAGGCCTCGATCCGGGTCTCCACCTGGCTTTCGGAAAAACTCCGGTCATCGGTCATGTCCGCCTCAATGACCATCCCCGGCGTTCCCCTTTTTTCCTTGATAATATTTAAAATATCGTACTGCCCGAAGGAATAGGGTTTGCAGCTCCGGTTGGAATGGGCCACCAGGCCGTCGATATCATATTTATCGATCATTTCAATCACTTTTTCAGCCATCTGGTCGGTTCCGATGTTCAGATACACGCGGGAGTACGCCTCGGCCATGGAGCCCAGGAAGTCGTTTTCATCGATATATTCAAGGGTTCCGCACCAGGCCGAGGTGTAGGTGTCGGCCACCAGACAGGCGTTGTGGGAGGAGAATTTTTCCGACAGCCACTTGGTCCGGGACCATATGGGAAGGTTGTCCCACAAAAGCCGCCATTCCTCCTTTTCAACGGCCCCGATTCCGTCGCGGATCCTTTCGTTCATCTCATCCAGAAGGGTCCGGTAATACCCGACGGCCTCGGACGTGCCGCGAAGGGTCACAATAAGCGCCAGGTGGAAAAAGGCGTCAAAGGCGCTCATGGGGGACGGCCTGTTCACGGTGGCGTCCAGAACGGCCTGCCACAATCCCTGCGCCTCAACGGACAGGCGGCCCACCTCCTCCATCCGGTCGTGGTCCATCTTTTTTTTGCATATTTCTTCAAGAAACGCGACATAGTCCATGATCTGGGTCCTGACATAATCGCGGACCTCGGGGAAAAAATCCCCGTGGGAGATGGGCGTGTCCAGGACAAAAAGCGGGACGTTGAAATGCCGGGCCTGGACTTCGTACCACTTGAGAACGGTCCCGCAGATGTTGTTGCAGCACACCAGCATGTCCGGGCGGGGAAGGCCCCCGATGGGACCGCCGTTGGCCGGGGGCGCCGCCGCGATATCCACCCGGGCGTAGGAGCACAGGTCCGGCGAATAGCCCATCCCGGCGGATTGCTCGCAAAGGTCGGCCCCCATTTTGGAGGCCCCGATCATGGCGCCGTGGTTTTCCGGGTAAACGGGGATCACATCCATGGCGATGAGCGGCTCCACCGGCCCGCCGCTGGTGATCCAGGCGATTTTCTTCCCGGAATCCGGCGCGGTTTTCGCCTCGATGTAATACTTCGTCATGATCTCCTTCATCTTCGCGACGGATTTGATCTTTCGTTTTTCCTTTTCGGCTTTGGCGTCCGCGCCCTGTGTCGGCATATGGCTTGTCCTGTTTTTGTTTGTGTGTTCGGCCCCTTTTGAACACATCCAGGGGCGTGGCGTTATGTCGTCGTCATCTTCCGACTGTTTCCAGAAAAGCCTCCAGGCGGGTTTTAAACTGCCCGTCCGGGACAAAATCCCCGTCGATTTCAAACATGATGGAGTCCACCCCCCGCTCTTTGAGCGTCTCTTTCAGATAGGGATAGTCGAACAGATGGGGATCACAAAACTTCAAAAACAAAAAGACCACGCCGTCGGCTTTGGCCTTTCGGGCCATTTCGGCCAGACGGCGGCCCCGGTCTTTGAGTCCGGAATGCTTGGAGGGGCACACGATCCGGCCCAGGTAGGCGTCGGCGACGGCGGCCATAATGTCCTCCGCGTTAGAATCTATCTCCCCGGGAAAAGACCGCCCCCCGGAGCACGTGTCGTCGCCCGCCGCCACGCCCCCGGCCTCCTCCACGGCGGCCCGGATGTCCGGAAAATCGCAGGGGCCGCCGGAGAGAATCAGGCGTTTTTTGGGGGCGCCGCCGTCGTCTTTTTCCCCGGCGGACTCCGCCTCCGCCAGCAGGGGCTCCAGAAGGCGCGCGATCGTCCCCGGGTCCGCGGACATGGACGCCCGCAAAACAGCGTGCGTGTCCGAGCCGGAGATCCGGGCCGGGTTTTCAGAGGCGATGTCCAGAAACCGGGTCAGCATGCGGCGGATCCGGTTGTATGACGCCGCGGCTTTCCGGATTTCCGAGTCCGGGATATTTGCGCCGAAATGGTCCTCAAGGCCCTGTCTGAAACGCTCCAGAACGGACTTCATATAGACCCGGGCCCCTTTTCCCGACACATCCGCCGGAAGGGCCAGGTCCCAGTGAAAGCCCATTTTCGCGTTCATCCGCCAGATGTCCGAAAGCCTCTGGATGGAGTCGCATGTGTGGGGAAAAACCGCTCCTTCCAAAAAATCCAGCTCGCCGGACAAAGCGTCCGCAAGCGCCCCCCGAACATGGCCGCAGCAGTAGCTCTGGAGATGGGAATCCGCCTTTTCCGCGCGTTTTCCCCGGCCGAATATTCTAAAGGGAACAAAGCCCGCCGCCGATATGATCTCCACCGGCGCGTAGGAGCAAAAACAGCCCATGATCCGGCGGCCGTCTTCTTTGGCGGCCGCGGCCCGGGCCGACGGGTCCCGGGAAATTTCATAAAAGGGCGTCAGGGTTTTCATCATGGCGCTCATGCGCGGCCCCCTTTTCAGTCCCGGTCAAGTTCGGGAATATTTTCAAAAAAGTCCAGGGCCTCGGGATTTTTCAAGGCGTCCTTGTTGGTCACCGGCTTTCCGTGGATGATCTTTTTCACCGCCACCTCAACTTTTTTCATGTTCAGGGTGTAGGGAACGTCCGGGACCGCGATGATTTTCGCCGGCACATGGCGGGGAGAGGCGTTGGCCCGGATGGTCCGCTTGATCCGGTCCCTGAGTTCGTCGGTCAGCTCAGAGCCGCCGGCCATCTTGACGAACAAAATCACCCGGATGTCGTTTTTCCAGTCCTGGCCCACCACCACCGAGTCCTCGATCTCGTCGATTTGCTCCACCCGGCGGTATATTTCGGCGGTTCCGATGCGGACGCCGCCGGGGTTCAGGGTGGAGTCGGAGCGCCCGCGCATGACCAGACCGCCCCGGGGCGTGATCTCCACGTAGTCCCCGTGACGCCACACGCCGGGATAGACGTCGAAATAGGCCGCGTGATACCTGGCGCGGTCCGGGTCGTCCCAGAAATAGACGGGCATGGAGGGAAAGGGCGCCTCGCACACCAGCTCGCCCTCGCTTCCCACCACGGATTTTCCGTTATCATCATAGGCCTTGACACTCATGCCCAGGCCCCGGCATTGAAGCTCGCCGGCGTAAACCGGCCCCGTCGGGTCGCCCAAAGCGAAGCATCCGTTTAAGTCCGTGCCCCCGGAAATGGAGGCGAGCTGGACGTCGCCCTTGATGTGTTCGTACACAAAATCAAATCCCTCGATGGAAAGGGGGGAGCCGGTGGACATCACGCTTTTCAAAGGAGACAGGTCGTATTTTTCGCCGGGTTTCTCCCCCGAGGCCTGAAGGGCCGCCAGGTATCCGGCGCTGGTCCCGAACACGTTGATTTTTTCGCTTTCCGCGATCTCCCACAGTCTCCCGGGATGGGGATGAAAAGGATTGCCGTCGAAAAGGACCACGCAGGCCCCTGTGGCCAGGGAGGTGACCAGCCAGTTCCACATCATCCATCCGCAGGTGGTGAAATAAAAGATGACGTCGTCTTTTCTCAGATCGGTGTGCAGCCAAAGCTCCTTGGAATGGTTGAGCAAAATGCCCCCGGCGCTTTGGACCATGCATTTGGGAAGCCCGGTGGTCCCGGATGAGTACATGATGTAGATGGGATGGGAAAAGGGAAGCTGGGCGAAGTCCATCTCCAGGCCGCCGGCGTCTGATTTGAAATCGTTATAAAAAACCGCGTCATCAATGCCCGATATGTCGGGGCTCTCGTCGGCGTAGGGAACCACCACAAGTTTTTTCAGGGAGGGAAGTTTTTTCCGGATATCGGCCACCCGCTCCAGGGAGCTGATCTTCTTTCCCTTAAAAAAATACCCGTCCGCCGCGAAGATGACCTTGGGCCGGATCTGCCCGAACCGGTCCAGAGCGCCCTTGATTCCGAAATCCGGCGAGCAGGAGGACCACACGGCGCCGAGGCTGGCCGCGGCCAGCATGGCCGCCACCGTCTCCAGGATATTGGGCATGAACCCCGCCACCCGGTCCCCGACCCCCACGCCTTCGTTTTTCAGCGACTCGGCCAGACGCGCCGCCTCGTCGTAAAGCTGGGCGTAGGTCATTCTCCGGGGGGCCTTCTCCTCGCCCACGGACACGATGGCGGGCCGGTCGTCCCGATATCTCAGCAGATTTTCGGCGAAGTTGAGCCGGGCGCCGGGAAACCATTCGGTTCCGGGCATTTTGTCCAGATCCCTGGCCGGGGAGTCGAAAGGCCGGGAGGCTTTGACGCCTGTGAATTCCCACACCGCCGCCCACAGGTCGGGGATATTTTCGATGGACCAGTCATACAGGGGGGCGTATTCCGTGAAATGTGTCCCGTGTTTGTCATTCACAAAGTCCATGAACCGCTTCATGTTGGAATTTTCAATCCGCTCTTTTGACGGCTCCCACAATTTTTTCGCCATGTTCCTCTCCTTGATAACCTTTTATCTTAGATAAAGCTTGGGATGGCTAAGTTAAAAATTCGATCTGCTAAAATTTAAGCCACAAGGCGCAGCGGTCATTTTTAATTGAGGCCATACATGTTAAGTATGCCTCAATTAAAATGACCGCCACAACGCCGCGGATCGGATTTTTTACAACGCCATCAGTGTTTGAAACTTCTCTGGCCGGTGTAAACCATCGTGGCCCCGGCTTCGTTGCACGCCTCAATGGACTGCCGGTCGTTCTGAGACCCCCCGGGATGAATGACCGCCGAGACCCCTTCCCGCAGCCCCACGTCCACGCCGTCCCGGAAGGGAAAAAAGGCGTCGCTGATCATGGCCGCGCCTTTCAGCCCCCCGTTTTCCCGCCTCACCCGCTCGTCGATCTCCTTTTTTTTCTCCGCGTCCTTAAGATCGTGGAAGGCGACGCCGAAATCCTCAAAACACAGGCGGTCGGCCAGCTTCCGATAGGCCTTGTCCCGGGCGATGACGGCCACGCCCACCCGGTCCTGCTCGCCGGTTCCGATCCCCACCGTGGTCTGGTCCCTGACATACAGGATGGAATTGGATGTCACGCCGGACTCCAGAAGCCATCCAAACATCATGTCCTCATACTCCCGGGGGGAAGGCGTCCGCTCAACCGCGTATTCCTCGCCCTTCCAGACGCACCGGGCCGGCTGAAGGTCCCGGGGGGAACGGGTCTCAGGGACAAAGGACCACTGGGCGATGACGCCCCCGTCCATGAGGCTTTTAAAATCCACGAACCGCTCCCCCACAAAGGTCTCCAGGCGGTCCATGCTCTGTATTTTGACCACCCTGAGATTTTTCCGCTTTTCCAAAACCCCCATGACCCCGCTTTCAAAATCCGGCGCCACCAGCACCTCGGCGTACTGTTCGGCCACGGCCTCGGCGGTCTCCATGTCGATGGCCCGGTTGGCGGCCACGCAGCCCCCGAAGGCGGCCACCCGGTCGGCCATATAGGCCTTCCGGTAGGCCCCGGCAAGGGAGTCGTCCCGGGCCGCGCCGCACGGGTTGTTGTGCTTGACGATGATCACTGTGGGCCGGTCGGAAAAATACCTGAGCATGTTCAGGGAATTGTCCGCGTCCGTGATGTTGGTCTTCCCGGGGTGTTTCCCGGACTGGAGCAACTCCATGTCCGAGGCCAGGAAGCGACCCGGCTGAATGGTCCGGGTCCGCCCCAGCGCGAGGTTTCCGTTGACCAGGCGGTAAAGGGCGGCCCCCTGGCCGGGATTTTCGCCGTATCTCAGGCCCTTTTCCTCCCCGTCCACCCGCCAGAGCGTTTTTTCATAAAACAGGGTCCGGCGCCCGGACTCGTCGATGAAACTGATCTCCATTTTCGGGGGAAACGGGTCGTCCACAATGGTTCTGTACATCTTTTTCAGGTCATCCGCCATCTTTCACCTCCCAGACATTCATTCACGGGCGGGGAGAATCTCCACCACCCGCCGCTTTTTCACCACGCCGTCCGGCGCGTTCCACCGGTTCTCCGCCACCCGAAGACGCCTTTGGGCGTAGAGCTGAACACACTCGGGGTACAGCTCCCACTCCAGCTTGAGGCCTTTTTTTTTCACCTCGTCCAATGTGTCTCCCGGCAGGATGGGAAAGGCCCTCTGGCCGATGATGGGTCCGGAGTCCTCCCCGTAATCGATGAAATGAACGGTGCACCCGCCCACCTTGCAGCCGTGCCGGAAGGTGTCGCCGTACCCGTCCACGCCGGGGAAGGCGGGCAGAATGGCCGGATGAATGTTCATGATCCGGGGCAGGCCCTCCTTCGGGTTGACCCGGTCGATGAAACAGGGCGTCAGGTTGCGCATGAAACCCGCCAGCGCCAGGACATCAAAGGAATAACGGCCCATGTTCTCAAGAAGCCCGAACTCGGCGACGGCCCGGGTGAGCATAAACGCCTCGACTTTTTCCCGGTCCGCGCCCCCGGGGAAGAGGGCCGATCTGGACAGGGCGTCCTCCAGATCGAACTCTTTTGGGGGACGGAAGGACTCCGGATCCGCCCGGCGCTTTCGGATGATGGCCCGGTAATCGACCGCGAATGTGGCCACGCCCTTTTTTCGGGCCCTTTCAAGACCCGGCGCCCCGGGGTTGTCGGATCCCGCGAAAACCACCTCGCCGTCTATCTTCCCCGCCTCACAGGCGTCGAGGATGGCCTGAAGGTTGCTCCCTCCCCCGGATATCAGAACGCCGATTTTAAGTTTTTGAGTCATGCCGGGCTCCCTTTCGCTCCATTATTTATTTTTGAGCGCGGATTATATCCCCATCGCCCGGAAAAGTCAAACCATGAAAAATCATATTCCGCCAATCCCGGGGCGAAAAAAGAGGCCGGGGACCCAATATATATTTTATAAATTTTTCTTGATTTTATGTTCGCGTTATGTTTTATATTCGCGATGTGCGTCAACATGGAAAACGACAACATATATGATTCGGACATTATATCGGACGTTATATATGATCACGCAAAAATTTTTCAGGACGGGAGAACCACATGAATAGAAAAATGGCATTTAAGTCACAAAGATTTGCGGTTATTCTTACGGTGTTTTTAGGCTTTCTGATGATGATGGCGCCGTCGATGGGCCATTCCCGGGAATCCTACGGCGAAGGCAATATCCGCCAGGTGGAAAAGACCGTGAATATCAGAGAGGCCCGGACCATCATATCCAGGGTGGTGGGGCAGTTTTATCCCGGTGAAAATTTTAAAGTCGGTTTTCTGGACAAAAAATGGTACGCGGTGTTCCGTCCCGATCAGCCGGCGAACGACGAGTCCGAGGCCATCGGCTATGTGTACGCGCCCCTCATGAAACCCCTTCCCCCGGGCGCCGGCGACGTGGCGGTCATGTTTGCGGAAAAGGCCATCAATATACGCAAAAGCAGAAGCGTGGAATCCGACAAAACCGGGCGGCTTTACGCCGGGACAAAAGTCAAGGCCGCCTTTTTAAAAGGCGACTGGGTCGCGGTTTTCAATGTGGAGGAGACAAACATTGAGGAAGCCTCCGCCCTGGGTTATGTGTACGCGCCTCTTCTGGCCCCGGCCGAGCCGGGAACTCCTTTGAAGGAAGAGTCCGAACCCGAGTCCGAGGTCGTTCCGGCCGCTGAGGAAGAGTCCGCCGCTGAAGCCGAAGAAGCTCAGGAGAGCCCCGCCCCCGTCGCGGAAGAGGTCTCCGAAGAGGACCCCGGGGAGCTTAAGACCGAGGTCATCGGGGCCGACGAAGAGGACGAGGCCGTATATGAGGAAGAAAAACCCGAGCCCCTGGAAAACCTGGAATGGGCCAACATCCGCTACGCCTCCCGATCCGTCAATATCCGGAAGGAAAGATCCGAATCCAGCGAAATCGCAGGCGTCCTCTCCCCCGGGGAAAAAGTCCGGGTGGGTTTTTTAGAGGGCCACTGGCACGCCGTGTTCAAAGAAAACGACCCCGCGGACAATGAAGCCTCCGCCCTGGGTTATGTGTACGCGCCTCTTCTGGTCCCTGTGGCGCTGCATCTTGAGGCGTTGAAACGGGGCGAAATCAAATACACGAACAAAAAAGTGAACATCCGGATTGAGCCGAGCCTGGAGTCTGATATTGTGGGCGTCCTTCTTCCCGAGACCAAAATCAAAGCGGGGCTGCTCCAGGACGACTGGTACGCTGTTTTTGATCTGAATGAAACCTCGCTTGAGGCGGAAAACGCCTTCGGATATGTGTACGCCCCGTTCCTGAAACCTGTGGCCGCCCCCTATAACAAGACCGTGGAGGAGCCCCCCCTGAAATTCGGCGATGAATGCATGCCCCAGGACTGCCCGGCCCTTCCGGAGCGGGTCCCGGGACGGTTCCTGATGAGCGACCCCACTGTGGCGGAACTCAAAAAATGGGCCGCCGGCGCCAGCTTTGACCTGGGATGGCTGTTCACCACTTACGACACCACCAAATCCATCGGAGACACCACGGGAAATCCCATGGGTCTGAGCGCCTTTTTAAGCTATGACAACTGGACCTTCGGCCTGTCATACCACATGGACACCACCAAGGTGGACTTCGCCAGGCGGAAAAACGGCCGGAACTCCTTTTTCGACTCCGAGCAGGATATGACGAAAATCGACCTCACCGCCCGGTATCTGCTGAGACGCTTCAGCTATGACCATTTCACCCCCTACATCATCGGCGGCATGACCTTTATCGACCTGGATGAAACACGCCGGGGAGACGTGGTGATTGAAAAAGACGCCGGAACCAGCTACATGATCACCAGCATCGGCGTGGGGGCCATCATGCCGGTGAACGACACCCTGGGATTGAGAGGGGACATCAAGGGAATGCTGGTTTCCAGCGCCGACTCCGAGACCGAGAACACCCTCACGGATTCGGCCCTGGGCATCTCCACCGCGCTGGCCGGCTACTGGAACATCCGCGACGGATGGAACATGGAGCTGGGCTTTTCCTACAGTTATATCAAGGAAAAAGATGGATTCAAACATCCCCACTACACCACCGGGTCTGAGGTGGGATGCATGAAAGAAGTGGAATACTTCATCAAACTGGGTTACGCCTATCGTTTCTAACCCGATTTTCGAATGTGTTTCTTAAACAAAAAAGGCTTGTGGGAGATCACAAGCCTTTTTTGTTTCCAGGCGCTTTGTCGAATATGAAAGCCGAAATACTGTCAACAGGAGACGAGCTGAGGTCCGGGGCCGTCATTGATTCCAACTCCGCCCACATCGCTGAAAAACTGGAGCAAGAGGGGATCGGCGTGGCCCGGCATTCCTGCGTGGGCGACGACCCTCGCGCCCTGGTGTCGGCCCTTCGCGAAATCGCGGCCCGGGCCGACATGGCGGTGGCCACCGGGGGCCTGGGCTCCACTGTCGATGACATCACCACCGCGGCCGCGGCCCGGGCCGCCGAAAAACCCCTGGAGCGCCATGAGGGGGCGTTCGCCTCCATTGAGGCCATGCTTCGAAAGCGCGGCTTTAAAATGCGGGACTGCGACCGAAAACTGGCCCTGCTGCCCCAAGGCTCCCAATTCATTGAAAACAGACGCGGCCTGGCCCCGGGTTTCTCCTTAAAAATCGATCGGTGTCTTTTTTTCTTTTTGCCGGGCGTTCCCTTTGAAATGCGCCGGATGCTCTCCGACGGGGTCCTGCCCCGGGCGGCCGAAGCGTTCGGGACGCGCCGGTCTTTTTTTAAAAACAAGACGCTTTCCACCTTCGGGCTTACGGAATCGGCGGTGAACGAGCGAATTTCCGGTTTCGCGGACGTGTTTCCAGGCATCAAGCCGGGTCTGCGGGCCCGTTTCCCGGAAATACACGTCAAACTTTATGCGCGGGGAGACCGCGCCGACGTTTTAGAGGCCCGTGTCAAAGAAGCGGTGGAATGGGTCCGGGAACGGCTGGGAGACGCGCTCTTTTCCACCGACGGAAAAACCCTGCCCGAAACCGTGGGCCAGGCCCTCCGGGACGAACACGCCACCCTGTCCATCGCCGAAAGCTGCACCGGGGGCCTGATATCCAGCATGATCACGGATGTCGCCGGAAGCTCCGATTATTTCCTGTTCTCCGCCGTGACCTATTCAAACGAAGCCAAAATAAACGCCTTGAATGTTCAATCCTCCACCCTTGAGACGCGCGGGGCGGTTCACGAGGACACGGCCCGGGAAATGGCCGTCCGGGCCAGAGAAATCGGGGGCTCCACCTACGGGATCGCCACCAGCGGGGTGGCGGGGCCCGGCGGGGGAACCCCGGACCGGCCGGTGGGAACCGTCTGTGTGGGCATGGCCGGCCCGGACTTTTCACAGGCCCGGACTTTTCACTTTGCCTTTCAGAACCGTTTATGGAACAAAAGAATATTCGCGTTCACGGCCCTGGACATGCTGCGCAAAAATATCCGCCGGTCTTTGAAAACCTGATGATCCGAAACGCGAGCCTATACGCCGGTTTTCTGCTGGACGGCTCCGGGGAGCCGTTTGTGAAAAACGCCCACATCCGGGTCCGGAACGGTTTCATAGAAAAAGTGGAGCCGGACCGGCAAGACATCCTGGAAAAACCCGGGGTATGGGATTTGTCGGGCCGGACCGTCCTGCCCCTTCTGGCGGACTGTCACGCTCACCTTTTCATGTCCGGGACCACGGATTTGAACGCCCGGAAAAGGCAGGCCGCCGCCGATTTCAGCGAAACCCGGCGCATTATCCTGGACAACCTGGAAAAGCACCGCCTGCGGGGAATCGGCTCGGTGAGGGACGCCGGGGACCGGGACGCCAGGACCCTGCGCTTTAAAAACAGCCTGAAGGGCCCCGAAAAAATCCCGGTCCGAATCCATGCCGCCGGCGCGGGATGGCGCTCCCGGGGCCGCTACGGAACACTCATCGCCCGCTCTCCCGCCACCGGCCAAACCCTGGCCCGCGCCGTTTCAGACCGGCAGGAGGGCTCGGACCATGTGAAAATCATCAATTCGGGTTTAAACAGCCTGACCGAATTCGCAAAAGAAACCCGGCCCCAGTTTGATCTTGGGGAAATGACAGCCGCCGTGGAGGCGGCGCGCCGCCTCAATCTTGGGGTCATGGCGCATGCCAATGGAAAAATTCCCACGCAAATCTGTGTGGACGCGGGATGCCGCTCCATTGAGCATGGATTTTTCATGGGCCGCGAGACCCTTCGAAAGATGGCCGACAAAGGCGTCGCGTGGGTCCCCACCGCCTTCGCCATCAAGGCCCATTGCCTCCATCTTGAAAAAACCGGGGGGAACGCCGATGTGGCGCGGCGGACCCTGGACCATCAGCTGAGCCGGATTCGACTGGCCCGGCAAGCCGGGGTCACTGTGGCCCTGGGAACCGACGCGGGAAGCCCCGGGGCGGACCACGGCGACGCCGTCCTTTGGGAGTTCCAAACGCTCATGGAAGGCGGCCTCACCCTGGAGGAGGCGACAAGGGCCGCCTCCCTCAACGGCGCCCGGCTCATGGGCCTTGAAAACGAAGGGGCCGTCGCGCCGGGCATGAGGGCCCGTATGATGGCGGTTCCCGGCGATCCTTCCATGCTCCCGGAAAGCCTGAAGCGCCTCCGCCTCCTCTGATGAAGGAGGGCCGGCGGACAAGAATCGATTTTGAAAGGAGTCAATCGTGTCAAATTCTGATATCCAAACCGGCAAACCCGATCACATATGCCCCTGGTTCCTGGCGTATCTGTTTGACAACCCATTGCGAAAATGGTTTCACAACCCGGAAAAAATGCTCGGCCCCTATGTGAAAAAGGGGATGACGGTCATGGACATCGGCTGCGGCATGGGGTATTTTTCCATCGGCATGGCCCGGCTGGTCGGAGACGAGGGAAAGGTGTATGCGGTGGACATCCAGCCCGAAATGCTGGATGTCGCCATGAGGCGGGCCCGAAAAAAAGAAGTGGGCCCACGGATTTCTCCCGTCCTCGCCGCCGGGGACCGAATCGGGATCAAGGAAAAGGCCGATTTCATCCTGACCTTCTGGATGGTTCATGAGACCCCGGATTTTAAAGTTTTTTTCCGGAGCCTGGCCGATTCACTGTCCGGGGACGGCAAAATATTTATGGCGGAGCCCAGGTTCCACGTGTCCCGCTCCGTCTTTGAAAAAGAGATTCAGGCGGCCGCCGCGGCGGGTCTGACCGACCTTGGGAGGCCGACGGCGGCTTTCAGCCATTCGGCCCTTCTGGGACGGGGCTGACAGGGCGAACTTTTGATTGACAGCGCCGGGCCTTTATGATTGCATGACGCCCAGCGAGACACATGGATAAAATCAACATCATCAAAAAGGAGGCTTACTATGTCGGCATTGCCTGATGGCATACAGACTTGGCAGATGACGCGCCCGGCGGTCCGGGACAAGGAGACCGGCGAAGTCACGCCCGGGAAAATCGAGAAAACCACCATTCCCGTTCCTGATCTGAAACCCGACGAGGCCCTGGTGGAAGTGGCCGGATGCGGCGTTTGTCACACGGACCTGGGATATTTTTATGACGGGGTCCCCACAGTTTGCAAACCTCCCCTGACCCTGGGGCATGAGATATCCGGGACAGTGGTGGCCGGGGATGAAAAATGGATCGGGAAAGAGGTGATCATTCCCGCCGTGATGCCCTGCCGGAAATGCGTGTTGTGCAAAACAGGCCGGGGGAACCGCTGTCTGGACCAAAAAATGCCGGGCAACAGCCTGGGAATTTACGGGGGATTCTCCAGCCACATCCCGGTCCCGGTCATTGATCTTTGCGAGGTGAAAAACCGGGGAGACATTCCTCTGGAGAGCCTGGCCGTGGTGGCCGACGCCGCCACCACCCCCTACCAGGCCATCAAAAGGGCCCGTTTCCAGCCCGGCGACAATGTGGTGGTCATCGGCCTGGGGGGAGTGGGCCAGTACCTGGCCCAGATGGCCGCGGCCCTGGGCGCGGGAACCGTCATCGGCATGGACCTGGACCAGGAAAAACTGGACCGGGCGCTTAAATTCGGGGCGGACTTTGTCATCAACCCCTCGGGGAAAGACACGCGGGCGGTTTCAAAGGAGTTCAAGGGAATCTGCAAGGAAAACGATCTCCCGGGCTTTGGGTGGAAAATTTTCGAGGCCACCGGCTCCGCCGGGGGCCAGGAGACCGCCCTGTCTATTTTGGGCTTCACCGGAACCCTGATCCTCGTGGGATTCGGAATGGGAAAAATCAACTACATGTTCAGCCGCCTGATGGCCTTTGACGCCGATATCGCGGGCACCTGGGGATGTCTTCCGGAGTATTACCCGGTGGTTCTGGACATGGTGGTGAGCGGAAAGATCAACATGCGCGAGTTTGTCCAGACCCGGCCCATGAGTTCCATCCTGGAATCCTTTGAGGAGGCCCACTCCTCTCCCCCGACGAGGCGGATTGTGCTGGTCCCGGATTTTTGACGCATAACAAAAAATTTCAACAATAAAATAAGGAGACACCTTATGGCTTTGGAATGGATGCCGAGAGACAATGAAAAAAAAGACCACGCCCTTCACACCGACACCCACTGGGGACAGGAGCCCCCGTGCGTGGTGTACGAGAAACGTCCCCTGACAGACCCCAAGGGCGACGTGGTGGACGGCCTTTTTGTGTCATGGATACGTCTGAACAATCCCAAACAGTACAACTCCTACACCACCGAGATGGTGAAAGGCGTGATCGCCGCCTTTGAGAACTCTTCCCTGGACAGGAGCGTGGTGGCCGTGGTTTTCACGGGAACCGGCCCCTACTCCTTCTGCACGGGCGGAAACACAAAGGAATACAGCGAGTTTTACAGCATGCGCTCCGACGAATACGGCCAGTACATGGAGCTGTTCAACCACATGGTGGACGCCATTCTCATGTGCAAAAAACCCGTCATCTGCCGCGTCAACGGCATGAGGGTGGCCGGCGGCCAGGAGATCGGAATGGCCTGCGACATCGCCCTGTCATCAGACCTGGCCATTTTCGGCCAGGCCGGCCCCAAGCACGGCTCGGCCCCGGACGGCGGCTCCAGCGACTTCCTGCCCTGGTACCTGTCCATGGAGGACGCCATGTGGAACTGCGTCTCGTGCGAAATGTGGTCCGCCTATAAAATGAAGGCCAAAAATCTCATCAGCAAATGCGTGCCGGTGTTAAAAATAGACGGCGAGTGGGTGAGAAACCCCATGATCGTCACCGATAAATATGTCGAGGACGGAGAGATTGTTTACGGGGAATACAAGAAGGGCGACGCCTTGAAGGAAGGCCGGGCTCTTGTCCGGGAGCATCAGGCCAACTCCGACTTCGAGCTTCTGGACAAAGAGGTGGACAGGATCATCTGGCGCTTCGCCAACCTTTTCCCGGGATGCCTCATCAAATCCATCGACGGCATCCGCATGAAAAAGAAATATTTCTGGGATATCTGCAAGAACGGCAACCGCCACTGGCTGGCGGCCAACATGGGCGGAGAGGCGTTTTTGGGTTTCGGCGCCTTCAACACCAAAAAAATCACGGGTCAGGACACCGTCGATTTTATCAAATTCCGCCAGAACATCGCCGAGTGCCGGACATGGGACATGGACATGTTCGCCGAAGTCATGGGCAAACCCAAAGAATAATTCACCCTCCGGGATCCCCGCCCCTCTTCCTTGGGGCGGGGGCCCCGGCCCATCTTCCCGGGGCCATTCGCCTCCCCGGCTTTTTCTCGCCGCTGTGGTTTCATTTCATTCCCCGGTTTTGCCCTGCCGATGTGTTGGAGACGCACGCCGTGCGTCTCTACGATCACGCCACGTCGGATCGGCCGGTTTCCGCCAGTCGGACCAAACTAATTGATTGATTTTTTTTATAATAACATGTTAAAATTGTCTTCAGTTTGGTCTTGGAGCCCCCTTTTTCATGACCAAAACACAGTTTTAAGGAACAATTTGGAACGAAATATGGGTGAATAATTGGCGCGTGCGAACAGACATCATCTTAAAGGCCATATTTGGCATATTACCCATCGCTGCCATAAAAACGAGGGGTTTTTTATCGTGATTCTGCGTGGACAGAGAGTGTCTCTGTTGGCGACAAAGAATTTGTTGAAAGGGTTAAATTCAAATTGGACGCAAATGCAATTGGACGAAAAATAGTCGCCAATAAAAATGGTTTTGAAATTAGGGAAGAACAAGAACCTTACGATACTGTTTTGGGGGCTGAAAAGGCCTTCCTAAGCTCAAAAAATATGCATTTTTGGAATTTTTATCCTTAAAATACAATATGATAGCTTTGTCCGACTGGAAGATGGGTCCTATTAAAACCGGGAAGTAAAGCTACCGTCCAAGAGATTCAGGAGTGGCATTCAACTGGATATATGTGGGCAAGGATCACGTACAGTACATAAATTGCTCTTTCAGCGGATCCAAAAGAACGCGCCCGCTGAAGAGAACCGATGGGAGACGAAATGAAGCAACCGCCACCGATCAAGAAGAGTTCCCGCCACCAGAAGATCATCGGAGACTTCGGCGAGCATCTGATCTGCAACTGGTTCTCTCGATCGGGGTTCGAGGTCACGATCGTTGATCATACTGGGATAGACATTGTTGCCTACGACCCCGCGACCAAGGCCCGACTGGGCATCACGGTCAAATCGCGAACAAGGACGCCTGACCAGGAATTCAGCTCCGTGAACCTGCTGTCATACCAGAAGCGGAGGAACGATCGTGCCCGGGCCATTGATGCCTGCACAGCTTTCGCGGCAGAGCCGTGGCTCGCCGTCTACGTAGAAACCACCGAGTATGCGGAAGTCTATCTGACAAGCCTCTCGAACTACGATGCCAAATACCGTGGCAACGCAAGCCGAGCAATCGACGACTGGAAGATGACAGCGAAGCACAGGAAGCTCTACACCCAAGATGCCGAGGTGAAACACATCCGCATGGATTTTTCTGTGCTCTCGTGGCGCTGGCGGAGAGAAGAACAGAAGCCCCAACAATGACGGATGAACATCCGCAACCCCATTATGCCCAAAGAAATAGATATGGAAGACGTTAAAAATTTTGTGAAATATTAAAAAACGTTTCAGAACATATAAGAACACCTGAAGAAATGGCGGCATATCTTGAAGCTTGCTTTGAGGAAGCTGATGGCGATTCCGCATTTATTATAAAAGCTCTTGGCGCTATTGTTCGCCCAAAGGAATGCCCAAGGTCATCAATGGGTCCAGGGAAAGACTTTATGAGGTATAAAGGTGGTTTCGCCAGTCGGACCAAACCAATTGATTGATTTTTTTTTACAATAACATGTTAAAAATGTCTTCAGTTTAGTCTTGGAGCCCCCTTTTTGATGACCAAAACACAGTTCTAAGAAACGATTTGGAACGAAATATGGATGAATAATTGGCGCGTGCGAACAGGCATCATCTTAAAGGCCATATTTGGCATATTGCCCATCGCTGCCATATCCTCTTACGCTGGTTTTTATTCCGCTCCATGAAAACCAGAAAAAGTGAAACAGGCAAATAATATTCTAATCGGCGTTGAATTGCGAGTCAAAAAATTACTATTGACAACCTAGCCAATAGAGGTTATTTATAAGCCAAAATTGTTGAATAACACCTCCCACGCATCCCGTAAGCTCTGCGCACCCCGGGAGGTTACTTTTTTAAGGAGGGCTTGGTGCGATCTGTCAAAAATCCCTTCGATAAGCCTCCCTTAACCTTCCTGGAACAGGTCGATCTGCTTAAATCACGCGGAATGCGATTCAAAGATTTCAGTAGGGCCAAGCGTTATCTTTCTCACCTCAATTATTACCGCCTGTCAGCATATTGGCTTCCTTTTGAAAAGGCTCATGCCCCTTGCGCCTTCAAAGCAGGCGTTGAATTCAACACTATCCTTGAACATTATATATTCGACAGGGAATTGCGATTACTGGTGGTGGACACTGTCGAAAGAATTGAGGTTTCATTGAGAACCCAATGGGCCTATTATTTGTCTCACGCTTACGGACCTCATGCCCATCTTGATAAAGAACTGCATAAATTACGAGATAAAAATTGGGATCACAAAAAAAATATCAAGAAGCTCCGTAAAACAGTAAAAAAGAGCAAGGAAAAATTCATCAGACATTTTGAACAATACAGGGAAGAATTGC
>CAACVI010000012.1:300000-453531 GCA_900659855.1 Candidatus Desulfarcum epimagneticum | reverse complement strand
TTCCGGTGAGAATGGGAGAGATCACCCTTTTGACCCGATCTTCCTTTAATTTATCAAAGAGCTGATCAATGTGGGTTTCCCTTCTTAAGATGATATTGTCCTTTGCGCGGGCGATCATCTCCGCCGTGACGGGAACGGATCGGTCCCGGCCCTCTTTCATATCAAAACACGCCTCATAGGCCAGGGCGTTCACCAGCCAGGGCTGGCCCTGGGTCAAATCCCAGGCCAGATCAATGGCGTCATCATGAAATTTCTGTCCGGTTTCATCTGTGTGGATGTGATACAGGGTTTGAACCTCTTCTTTCGAAAAATCTCCCAGGCGCAGGGATTTGGCTTTGATGTTGAACGCGCTTCCGCCGGTGATGATCTCTTTTTGCATCGAAGAATGAATCCTGTAATCCCTCACATCCCGAATTCCGCATAAAACAATGCTTTGGGGGAACATGGCCGGGCGCTTGGCGTATCCGGCTCTGATCTGGCGCAGAACTGAGATCAGGGTGTCGCCTGTTAATGAGTCGATTTCATCCATCAGAAGAACAGTCGGTTTGTCGGAAGCGGCGGCCCATCTTGTCATCACGGCGTTTAACGCGGCGTCCTCACCCCGACCCTCCAGCATATCATTGAACAGGTCCCGAACGAAGATATCCTTCAGAAACATTTCCGCATTATCCGCCATTTCGCTTAAAATCGCCCTGACGCCTCTTTTGACATCCTCCCGGGCGCCCTGGGCCGCCTCCACATTGATATACAGGCATTTGTATTTGCCTTCCCGGTTCAGGTAATCCATAAGGGCCAGCAGACACGTGGTTTTGCCGGTCTGGCGGGGCGCATGAAGGACAAAATATCTTTTTCGATCTATTAAAGATAATACCTCTTTCAAGTCAAAGCGTTCCAATGGATCAATGCAATAATGGTCCTCGCGAACGCTCGGCCCGGCTGTATTGAAAAAACGCATGGGAAAAATCCTTTTTGGTTAGGGTTCGCTCAAAAATTAGTTATTTTTGATCGAACCCTTAGGTTACGACTTTCAACTCTACACGGGCGGCCACGGGGGGCCGCCCGTGCGACCCAATAAACTCTATGAACTCGATAAACTCTATAACCCAATAAACGCTATGAACTCAAAGAAAATTTTTATTGTTTCCGATTTTTCTTAGTCTGAAGATACGTTTCAATATTGGCGTTGATATGTCGCGAATCTTCCGATCTCATGGCTTTCCACAGCGTGATGAAATTCCCGGCGCTCAGGCTGGAAATCATCGCCAGGGGGCTTTTTACACATTTGGCGATTATTTTCAGAAAAAGCCACGCCCCGGAGCCTTTGGAAACCGCCTTCATTGCCCGGGAAATGAATGACGTTCGCATGGGACGTTTGTTTCCGGGGAGAGTATGTTCCCCGAGAAATTTCCGAATTTCTTCGCTCACCACCTTCAGATTGGGCTCTATGAGGGTTTCGTGGTGATCCCCCGGGATCCAGCGGACTTCGGGAGCCGCCCGGAAAGGTTTCTCCCAGCCGGGCTTGGACCATCGAAATGTTTCATGGATTTCCGAACGGCTTTTTTGGCTGAAAAACAATGTCATTTTTTCGGGATATTCAAAAAGAAAGGGATCAAAAAATTCCACCAGAAAAAGCGCCTCGACTTTTTTGCCCATTTCAATCAGGCCAAGGGCGATTTCAGCGGCCACCCTTCCTCCTACGCAGGCTCCTCCCAGCGCAAAAGCGCCTTTTGGATTTAATTCAAGTATTTGATCAAGATACCTTTGGGCCAGTTTTTTCGCGACAACGGGAATTTTTTTTCCCCATCCGTCCTCCGTTTTCTGGTCCTCTGTCCGAGGATAAAGGATCCCGATTCCGGAGTAAAGTCCATAGATGGGTTGTCGCCTGTCCATATATTTGATGAAGTCGGGCTGGGAGCTTCCCGGCTCGCACCAGAAAAGAGGCGGGTTTAAATCCCCGTCGTTTATTCGGGTGACAATGAATCCCGGTTTTGCCGCCGGGGGCTCAATGCCGGCGACGAGCGTCAGCATTTTGCGATACTCTTCCTCCGAAAGCCCCTGACCCACGGATTTCGGGCGCGTCCAGGCGGAGCTGTTCTCCGTCGACGCCTCGCCGCTTTCAATGGCCCTTGCCATGTCCGCCACATTGGAGAATTTAAAAAGGGCCTTAAGCGGCAAAGGGCGGCCTGTGGCATTTTCGATCCCGGCCACCAGGCCGACCCCCAGCAGGGAATGCCCGCCCAGTTCAAAGAAATTGTCGTAAATTCCGATTTTCTCGATTTTCAAAACCTTTGACCACACTTCAGCGAGGGTTTTTTCCAGAGGCGAGCGGGGGGCCTGGAATGTTTTCTCCCCGTCCGGCCGGGACATATCGGGTTCCGGCAGGGCTTTTCGGTCGATTTTTCCGTTGGGGGAAAGGGGCATGGCGTCCAGGAACACGAAAAAGGCGGGGATCATATAGTCCGGGAGCCGTTGTTTTAAAATATTTTTGAGATCCGTGATCCCGGGTTTTTTACCCTTTCGGCAGACCAGGTAGGCCGTCAGGCGTCTGTCGTCAGGCGCCAGGTCTATGGCCTCGACCCGGGCTTCTTTGATATCGGAGCGCCGGGCTAAAATGGTTTCAATTTCACCGGGCTCCACCCTGAAGCCCCTGATTTTCAATTGATCGTCCATTCGTCCCAAAAATTCGATGTTTCCGTCCGCAAGCCACCTGGCCCGATCCCCGGTTTTATACAGCCTGGAGCCGGGAGCGTCGTTAAAGGGATTGAGGATAAAACTTTTCGACGTCATCCCGGGGCGTTTTAAATAACCGGATGAAACCCCCGCTCCGCCTATGTGCAGTGTCCCCGCGATTCCGATTGGAACAGGTTGAAGTTGAGAGTCGAGTATATATATTGATGTGTTATAGACAGGGCGTCCTATGGATACGCGGTCTTTGGGTCGGATGTGTTTTATGGTTGACCATATTGTGGTTTCAGTGGGGCCATACATGTTCCACAAAGAGGCTGTTTTTTTTGAAAGCGTTTCTGAGAGATTTTGGGGCAAAGCCTCGCCTCCGCAAAGGGCTTTTAACTTTAAATTTCCTTCCCATCCTGATTTTTCAAGAATTTTCCATGTTGAGGGGGTGGCCTGCATGACCGTGACATGATGAACGGAAAGCAAATTCTGAAGCTTTGCGCCGTCTATGGAATCTTGCCGGCTTGTGATCACAAGCTTTCCTCCCGAACAAAGGGGCAGAAAGAATTCCAGAACAGAAATATCAAAAGCCATGGTGGTTACAGACAAAAGGATGTCTTTTGGGGAAAAAACAATCGTTTTTTTTATGGAATGTAAAAGATTGACCACATTTTTATGACGAATCTGGACTCCTTTAGGCTTTCCTGTGGACCCTGACGTAAACATGACATAGACCCTGTTCTCAGGTCCTGTGGGAAGATCCGCATGGTTTGCGCCATCAGTCGAATCGGGTTTGATTTTATCGACACATATTGTCTGAACGCCATCTTTTTGAACCGATTTTTCTAAAGCGGTTTGAGTGAGAATGATTTCAACTTCGCTTTCCTCTATCATCGTGTCTATTCGTTCTCGAGGAAATAAAGGATCAAAGGGCGCATACGCCCCGCCCGACTTTAAAATGCCCAGAAGCCCTGTGATCATTTCAATGGAGCGCTCCATGCATATACCCACAAGGACCTCGGGGCCGACTCCAAGGGATATCAAATAACGGGCCAGCTGATTGGAGCGCTCATTCAGCTCTCTATAGGTCAGTTTTTCATCTTCAAAGACTACCGCAGTAGCGTCCGGGGTTTTTAACGCCTGCTCTTCAAAAAGCTGGTGAACGCATTTGTCCTTGGGGTAATCGGCTTGTGTGTCGTTCCATTCTGTCAGAATTCGCCGACGCTCGGCTTGGGTTAAAATGGGGAGGTTTGAGACAGGACTGTTCGGGCTCGCGGTCACGCCTTTCAAAAGGACGGTGAAATGGCCCGCCATTCTTTGGATGGTCTCGCGTTTGAAAATATCGGCGTTGAACTCGAATCTTGCGGAGATTCCATTTTCTTTTTCGGCCAAAGACAAAGACAGATCGAATTTTGAAACCCCGATATCCACGAGTACGGGCTCTACTTCCAGGCCGGGAAGGTCCAAATCGCCCCCGGGCGCGTTCTGCAAGGCGAACAGGGTTTGAAATATCGGGGAGTGGCTCAAATTTCTTTCGGGAGAAAGCTCCTCCACCAGCTTTTCAAAGGGGATGTCCTGGTTTTCATACGCCTCCAGGCATGTTTCTTTTGTTTTGGCCAGAAGCTTCAGGAAAGTCGGGTCCCCTGAAAGATCGGATCGAAGAACCAGGGTGTTGACGAAAAAACCCATGACGCCCTCAACCTCTTTGCGTTTTCGCCCGGCGATGGGGGAGCCGACCAGGATATCCTCCTGTCCTGTGTAACGGGAAAGCAAGATATTGAAGGCGGTCAGAAGCGTCATGAAAAGAGTGGCCTCTTCCCTTTGGCTCAAGTTTTTTAAATCCCGGGAAAGTTTCCCGGGCAGGGTGAAGGTCTCCAGGGCTCCCTCATGGGTCTGGGCCGGGGACCGGGGAAAATCGGCGGGAAGCTCCAGAAGAGCGGGGGCGTCTTTGAGCTTTTTCTTCCAGTATGAAAGTTGTGTTTGAAAAATTTCTCCCTTAAGACGCTCGCGCTGCCAAAGGGCAAAATCGGCGTATTGGACGGGCGGCTCATCAAGACGGGGGATATCTCCGTTCGAAAACGCGTTATAGGCGGCTGACAGTTCCCGCGCCAGGATTCCCGCAGACCAGCCGTCGAAGACAATATGGTGGATATTGAAAAAAAGGATATGTTCCGAGTCCGAAATTTTAATCAAAAGCGTCCGAAAAAGCGGGCCCCGGCCCAGGTCAAAGGGTTTTTTCGCCTCATTCCAAAGGATATCATGGGCTTTGGTTTCGCGCTTTTCATCCGGGATGTCCCTCAAATCCATTGGTTCAAGCTTAAAATTCGGTCCTGAGGGAAGAACCCGCGCCGCCGGCGAGCCGTTCACGTCCGTAAAAACGGCGCGCAGGCTTTCATGCCGCGCCAGAATGTGGTCTATACTTTTTTCAAGCGCGTTTATGTTTAACAGGCCTTTCAGACGCCAGGCCTTTGGAGTGTTGTACAGGGGAAGGCCGGGGTCCAGCCGGTCTAAAAACCACAGCCGGGTCTGGGAAAAGGAAAGGGGAAGAACATCCCCGGGCAAATGTTTGCTTTTGACCGGCCCGTTTTGGGTTGGGATTTTTTTCCCCAGTTTTTTTTCGATGAGCGAAAGCGTTTCGGGGCTTATTTTTTTGGGAGCCATGATGGTTTTTTATTTCAATTAAAATGTGTTTTTGGGATAGGGGGCGCGGGGGTCCACCCGCACATTGACGCAGGAAGGGCGGCCGGATGAGGCCGCCCGCGCCATGGCGGGCCGGAGCTGTTCCGGATGTGTGACGAATTCCATGTGTCCGCCGAATATGCCCATTATTTTTTCATAATGAATTTCGGGCAGAAACATGGCCGAGCGTTCATGGCCTTTCGGATAGATGGTTTCCTGGAACAATGCGCCTTGAGGACCATTGTTATTGGCGATGACCACGATGATGGGGATGTCATGCCTTGCCGCTGTCTCCATTTCCATGACGCTGAAACCGAAAGCGGCGTCTCCGCACAGAACCACAACCGGACGATCCGGACAGGCCAGTTTGGCCCCCATCCCGAAAGGAATCCCCACCCCCAGGCATCCGTTGGAGCCCGAAGTAAATCGGGAACCGGGCATATGGGTGGGGAGGCATTCCTGGGCGGCCGCCAAAATGACTCCCCCGTCAATGGCGCAGATCGCGTCCTTTGGCAAAAAGGCTTTGATTTCATGGATCAGATGATAAGGCGACATGGGGATGGATTTTGATTTGATACGCGAATCCATCTCCCGCGTTCTTGTTTTTTGTTTTTCACGCAAAATGTCATGCCACTTTTTCATTCGCCTGGGTCTTGAAGGGTCTCGATTCCCGGCTTGCATGTTTTTTAAAAGCCGTTTCAAAACCGATTTGATATCCCCTGTGAGAGCCGCGTCGGGAAAGCGATTTGTTTCCATTCCCGCGTCATCCAGGTCAATATGGATCAGTTTCGCTTCCCGCGGCAATTCGGCGCCGAACCTGAAAGTCCAGTCCAGCCTTGTTCCCACGACCAGGGCCATATCCGCCTTTGACTGGGCGAAATTTTTAATGGCGTTGAAGCGCATGGGGTGATGATCCGGAATATACCCCTGCCCCATGGGCGATGTGATAAACGGGATTTTGAAATCATGGGCCAGACTCAGCAGCTCCTCATAGGGCTCGGACCACCGGACCCCCTTTCCGATGATCATCAAAGGACTCCCGGCCTTCATCAGCATATCCGAAGCTTTCTGAATGACTGCGGCGTCGGGAGGATGGATGTCGGGGCATGGGTGGTGGATTTTTGTTTTAATCGCCCTGTTTTCATCCGGGACGACATGCGTCAGCGCATCTTCCGAAATGTCTATATACACGGGGCCCGGCCTTCCGGTCCCGGAAATATAAAAGGCTTTTTGAAGATACCGGGGAATGTCGTCAACGGATTTGATCAGAGCGCTCCACTTGGTGATGGGCTCAAAAAGCCTCGCGGCGTCAAGCTCCTGAAATGATCCCATGGATTTCATGGCCACGGGGCGTCTTCCGCCCATGAGGATGAGGGGCCAATGATTGTCTTTTGCCGTCAAAGCGGCCGTGACAGCGTTGGTCACGGCGGGTCCGGCGGATAAAATAACGGCGGAGGTTATTTTCCCGGACATGTAGTTTTGCGCCATGGACATCATGGCGGCCGCCTGCTGGCCGTGTGCGCCGATGTGCCGGATGCCGGTTTTGACGCATGCCCCGAATGTTTCCCTTATGGGTGTGCCTCCAATGCCGTACACATGGGTGACGCCCAGTCGCTTTAATGCCCTGGCGATCAGTGTGTGACCGTCGACGGTTTTTGTTTTAAGCCTTTGTTCCAGAATTCGAATGTTTTTTTTTGAAACCAAAATACTATTCCATGCTTTTTTGAGGGGTTTTTTCTTTTTCCTCAAGCTCAGCCAGTATCGCGAAAATTTCGGCCAGGACTTTTTCATCGGTCAACGACTCTATCTCCGGGGCGATGTCGGAGATCGTGGGATGTCTGAATATGGCGACAACGGGCATGTTGACCCGAAAAATGGCCTGAAGACGGGATATGATCCGGGTCGCGAGTATCGAATCCCCGCCCATGCCGAAGAAGTTGTCTTTGATCCCGATTTCCTCAATCCCCAGGACATCCGAATAAACGCCGACGATGACGTTTTCCACCGGATTTTCGGGGGGGATGAAAGCGGTTTCCATATATTCGGCGAGTTTCTCCCCCATGCCGATCCGCTGTATTTTTCCTGTGGGGCCTTTTGGAATCTCATCCAGAATCAATAAGCGGCTGGGTATTTTAAAACCGGCCAGTTTTGTGAAAAGCCACTGGCGAATGGCCTGTTCCGTGGCGTCGGAGCCGTCTTTTAACACGGCCGCCGCAACGATGTCCTCCCCGAGGGTGGGGTGGGAGACGGCGAAAGCGACCGCCTGGCATATATCCGGATGATCCAGCAAAGCCTCATCGATTTCCCGGGGGGAGACTTTTTCCCCGCCGCGATTGATGATCTCCTTTAAGCGTCCGGTGATAAACAGATACCCGTCAGGGTCCAGGTATCCCTGGTCTCCTGTCCGGAACCATCGGTTTGTAAAAGCGCTTTCGTTGGCCCCGGGGTTGTTTTCATACCCGGAAAACACGTTGGGGCCCTGGATCGCGATTTCGCCCGCGACGCCGTCGGGCGCCATTTCCCCCTTTTGATTGATGATGGCGATTTCGCTTCCGGCGGCCACGCCGACGGATCCGGGCTTTCGCGCCGCCGGGGGAAGGGGGTTGGAGGCCATCTGGTGAGAGGCTTCGGTCATGCCGTACGCCTCAATCACGGGCGCCTTGAAGGTCGCCTCAAGGGCTTTCATCACCACCGGGGGCAAAGAAGCCGACGATGAGCGGATGAATCTCAATGGGCATGACTCAATGATCCGCTGGTTTTCAGGCGCCTTTGAAAGGACGGACTGGTGCATGGCGGGCACGGCCGAATACCATGTGGGCCTGAATTCCCGGATCCAGCCAAAAAAGTTTTCGGCGTCAAAACCCGGCGCGCAGACAATGCCGGCGCCGGCGAAAAGGCAGGAAAGCAAAACGCCGGCGATCCCGTGAATATGAAAAAGAGGCATGACATTCAAAGCGCGGTCCCGGGGGCCTAATTTTAAAAATTCCCCGATGTGAAGCGCGGAGGCGCAGAGGTTCGAATGGGCCAGGGGGACGATTTTGGGACGCGATGTCGTGCCCGAAGTGTGAAGGAGCAGGGCGATGTCGTCATGCCGGCAAGGCCCTTTTGAAGTCGATTTTTTGACAGGGTCTCCCTCAAGACAAAACGCGCCGGCCCCTTTGTTTTTTTGGGGCAAAATATAAACGACTGGAATATTTTGTTTTTCAGCCGCCGGTCGGGCTGGCGAGTCGGCCCCCTTTTCCATGATCAGGACGTCGGCGCCGATATCGGAAAGATAAAAAGAGAATTCGTCCTCCCGGTATTGGGGATTGAGCGGCGCGCAGACCGCGCATGAGGCCGCGGTCAAAAAAGCCGCGGCCATTTCCGGGCCGTTGGGCAGAACAATCGCCGCCCGGTCCTTTCGGCCGATCCCCATCTCGTTCAACGATTTGATCCCGCGCGACAGGCGCTCAAAAAGTTGTCGGAATGACAGGGCGTCTTGCCCCGGCGCCATGATGGCGGGGGCGTCCGGCGCTTTTTCCGCGCGGTTTTCAAGCAGATTATAAAGATGGAATGGGGTGTCTTTCATGCCGGTTGTCTTTTTTTCAAAAGGTTTTGGTTTAAAATATCCGAACAGACCGGAAGGGTCATGCCTCTGTCATCTTCGAACGGCGTTTTGCCGTTTTCTTTCAAAGAAACCATGGCGCGATCCACCGCCTCTCCGGCCGCGAACAAACACGGCGCGCTGTGAATGGCGATGGAAACCCCCGCGTTTTTGAGACTTTCAAAACCGTATGCCGGCGATTTTCCCCCCGGAATCTGGTTAAAGGCGAATGGGAGACGGACCTTTTCTTTTAAGGACCGGATCATTTGAAGGTCCGATATCCCGTCCACCAGGACGGCGTCGGCCCCTGAGCCGGCAAAGGCCAGTATCCTTTTTTCTATTTCCCCAGGCTCCGACGCGTCGGTTCGGGCGATGACAAAGAGTTCCTTTCGAATGGAGAGCACACTTTCAAGCTTTTCGCAAAAGTCCCGGGTTTTCATCAGGCGTTTGTTGTCAAAATGGCCGCACCGCCTGGGCCGTTTCTGGTCCTCAATGACCACGGCCGACACGTGGATGGATTCAAGCAGTGAGATAAGATGACACGCCGTCTCCACATCCACGAATCCGTCGTCAATATCCACAAGGATATGCGTGTCCGGCAGGATCGCTTTGACGCGATGGGCAAACGCGGCCATATCCGTCCATGTGTTGAATCCGATGTCGGGCAGGCCGTAATGGCTCGCCGCGAAGCTCAGCCCGCTTAAGAAAACGCCGTCAAAATGCCTGGCGGCAATGGTGGCGGAAAAGGCGTCATAAACCCCTATAAAAGGAAAAATATCTCTTTGGGCCAGCGTGTCTTTGAAATTGCTCTCCATTTCGATCTCCCCCCGGCGAGACGCCGCCGGGCTTTAAAGGCTCTATAAAGCCGGCCATTTTAATGCGGCAAACTCAAAAAACCCAATAAACTCTACAAACTCAAAATCACATCCCCCAAACCCCGATGGAAGATCCCTTAAATGTGTCTTCCCGGTAAAATATCTTGTCGTCCCAGGATTTGTGTTCATCCCGGTCAAAAACCACCAGATGGCCCGCCTCGGCGCCGCATCGGTCCATGTATTTCCAGGTCTGCTCAAGGCCTTCGGCAATCGTTTTTTCAAGGCTTTTGTAAAGTATTTTGAGTTCTATGACTGTTTTTTGAACGCGTTGGCCATATCTCCATATGACCAGGAGATCCGTTCGCATTCTGCCGAGCCCGTATTCCCGTTCCACCCTGCCGCCGCTGTTGACGATCCGCTGCAAAAACGCCTGGAGCAGAAGCTGGGGCCCGGCCTCCCGGTAATCGAACTTTTGAATCCAGATTTCAGAATGCTCCCGGAAAAACTCCTGAAAAGCGGAAAGCAGTTTTTCCATATCCAGGGTCCCGTCTTTTTTTTCATACCATTTTGACTCATGGGTGATGGTGAGCTGGGTGGAATAAGTCAGCTCCCGGGGGATGACTTCCTGGTAAATTCCATTGGCGATGCGGATATTGCCTTTTGTTTTGATCAGGCCAAGGTCCTCCACATAACCCATATCGTCAACCGATATATGCTCGGGCATCCGGCCCCCGGCCAGGACGGGCTCAATTACTTTTTTGACGCGCGCTTCCTTTAATTTGTCCACCAGCTGGTCAATATGGGTCTCTCTTCGAAGGATGATGCTCTCCTTTGCCGCGGCGATCATCTCCGCCGTGACGGGAACGGACCGGTCCCGGTTTTTTTTCATTTTGAAGCAGACTTCATAGGCCAGGGCGTTCACCAGCCAGGGCTGGCCTTCGGTGAGGGTCCAGGCCAGGTCAAGGGCGTCATCTTCAAACGTCTGGCCGGTTTCATCGGTGTGGCGGCCGCACAGGGCCTGAAGTTCCTTTTTTGAAAAATCCCCCAGGCGCAAAGATTCCGCTTTGATGTTAAACGCGCTCCCGCCGGTGATGATCTCTTTTTGCCTCGAAGAATGAATCCTGTAATCCCTCACATCCCGAATTCCGCAAAGCACAATGCTTTGGGGAAACATGGCCGGGCGTTTGGCGTATCCGGCCCTGATCTGGCGAAGGACGGAAATCAGGGTGTCTCCTGTTAATGAATCTATTTCGTCAATCAGTAAAACAGTCGGCTTTCCGGAAGCGGCGGTCCATTTTGAAATCACGGTGTTTAACGCGGCGTGCCCGCCCCTGCTGTCCAGGATTTTATTGAAATGATTGACGACAAACTCGTCATTTAAAAACATCTCCGCGTTGTCCGCCATTTCGCTCAGAATAGCTCTCACACCGTTTTTGACATCTTCCCGGGCGCCCTGGGCCGCCTCCACATTGATATACAGGCATTTGTATTTGCCTTCCTTGTTCAAATAATCCATCAGGGCCAAAAGACACGTGGTTTTGCCGGTCTGGCGCGGGGCGTGGAGGACAAAATATTTTTGCTGGTCTATTAAAGACAAGAGTTCCTCCAGGTTAAAACGCTCCAATGGCTCTATGCAATAATGTCTCTCGCAAACGCTCGGTCCGGCTGTATTGAAAAAACGCATGGGAAAATCCTTTTTGATCAGGTTACGGCTTTCAACTCCACACGGGCGGCCGCCGACCGCCCCTGCGACCCAATAAACTCTATAAACTCAACAAACTCAAAAAACTCTATAAACTCAAACTCACATCCCCCAAACCCCGATGGGCGATTTCTTAAATGTTTCTTCCCGGTAAAATATCTTGTCGTCCCAGCTTTCGTTTTCATCCCGGTCAAAAATAACCAGATGGCCCGTTTCAGCGCCGCATCGGTCCATGTATTGGAAGGTCTGCTCAAGGCCTTCGACAATCGTTTTTTCAAGGCTTTTGTAAAGTATTTTAAGCTCGATCACAACGCGCTGGACACCCTTTTCGTGGGGCCACAACACCAAAATATCCGTTCTCATTCTGCCGAGGCCGTATTCCCTGTGGATGGATCCGCCGCCATTGACGATTCGCTGCAAAAATGACTGCAAAAGCAGCTGGGGGCCCGCCTCTTTGTAATCGAAACGCTCAATCCAAATTTCTGAATTTTCCCTGAAAAAGAGCTGGAATTCTTCAAGGAGTTTTTTCATATCCATCATGCCGTCTTTTGCGATATACCATTCCGGATCAAAGCGCGGCGCCATGTTTTCCTGGGCGATAAGAGTCAATTCCCTGGGGATGACCTCCATATACAGGGCGTTGGATATCACAAAGCCTTTGCCTGTTTTTTTGATAAGCCCCAGATCCACCAGATACTGAACGTCATCCCAGGCGATGTTTTCCATCTCGGTTCCGGTGAGAATGGGAGAGATCACCCTTTTGACCCGATCTTCCTTTAATTTATCAAAGAGCTGATCAATGTGGGTTTCCCTTCTTAAGATGATATTGTCCTTCGCCCGGGCGATCATCTCCGCCGTGATGGGAACGGACCGGTCCCGGCCCTCCTTCATATCAAAACATGCCTCATAGGCCAGGGCGTTCACCAGCCAGGGCTGGCCTTCGGTGAGGGTCCAGGCCAGATCAAGGGCGTCGTCTTCAAACGCCTGGCCCGTTTCATCGGTGTGGCGGCCGCACAGGGCATGGAGTTCCTTTTTTGAAAAATCCCCCAGGCGCAGAGATTTGGCTTTGATGTTAAACGCGCTTCCGCCGGTGATGATCTCTTTTTGCATCGAAGAATGAATCCTGTAATCCCTCACATCCCGGATTCCGCAAAGCACAATGCTTTGGGGGAACATGGCCGGGCGTTTGGCGTATCCGGCCCTGATCTGGCGCAGAACTGAGATCAGGGTGTCGCCCACCAGGGAGTCTATTTCATCAATTAAAAGAACAATGGGTTTGTCGGATGCCGCAGACCATTTCGTCATTGCCGTGTTTAAAGCGGAATCTTCACCATGATTATCCAGAACATCTCTCCACATATCCTGAATGATCATATCATTCAAAAACATTTCCGCATTATTCGCCATTTCGCTTAAAATCGCCCTGACGCCTCTTTTGACATCCTCTCTGGCGCCCTGGGCCGCCTCCACATTGATATACAGGCATTTATATCGGTCTTCCCGGTTCAAATAATCCATCAGGGCCAAAAGACACGTGGTTTTGCCGGTCTGGCGCGGGGCGTGGAGGACAAAATATTTTTGCTGGTCTATTAAAGACAAGAGTTCCTCCAGGTTAAAACGCTCCAATGGCTCTATGCAGTAATGTCTCTCGCAAACGCTCGGTCCGGCTGTATTGAAAAAACGCATGGGAAAATCCTTTTTGATCAGGTTACGGCTTTCAACTCCACACGGGCGGCCGCCGACCGCCCCTGCGACCCAATAAACTCTATAAACTCAACAAACTCAAAAAACTCTATAAACTCAAACTCACATCCCCCAAACCCCGATGGGCGATCCTTTAAATGTTTCTTTTCGATAAAATATCTTGTCGTCCCAGGATTTGTTTTCATCCCGGTCAAAAATAACCAGATGGCCCGCTTCGGCGCCGCATCGGTCCATGTATTGGAAGGTCTGCTCAAGGCCTTCGGCAATCGTTTTTTCAAGGCTTTTGTAAAGTATTTTGAGTTCGATCACACTCCGTTTTTCGCCTTTGTCATGGGGCCACACGAGCAAAAGATCAGTCCGCCTTCTGCCAAGGCCGTATTCCCTGTAAATGGACCCCCCGCCGTTTACGACGCGCTGCAAAAACGCCTGCAGCAGAAGTTGGGGGCCGGCTTCCTTATAATCGAAGCGCTCGATCCACACTTCCGAGTTTTCCCTGAAAAACTGTTGAAATTTTTCCAGCAGTTTTTTCATGTCAATGACGCCGTCTTTTGCGACATACCATGCCGGATCAAATCGCGGCGCCATGTTTTCCTGGGTGATAAGGGTCAGCTCTCTCGGGATGACCTCCATATATATGGCGTTGGATATGACAAAGCCTTTGCCTGTTTTTTTGATAAGCCCCAGATCCACCAGATACTGAACGTCATCCCAGGCGATGTTTTCCATCTCGGTTCCGGTGAGAATGGGAGAGATCACCCTTTTGACCCGATCTTCCTTTAATTTATCAAAGAGCTGGTCGATGTGGGTTTCCCTTCTTAAGATGATATTGTCCTTTGCGCGGGCGATCATCTCCGCCGTGACGGGAATGGACCGGTCCCGGCCCTCCTTCATATCAAAACATGCCTCATAGGCCAGGGCGTTCACCAGCCAGGGCTGGCCTTCGGTGAGGGTCCAGGCCAGATCCACCGCGTCATCTTCAAACGTCTGGCCGGTTTCATCGGTGTGGCGGCCGCACAGGGCCTGAAGTTCCTTTTTTGAAAAATCCCCCAGGCGCAAAGATTCCGCTTTGATATTAAACGCGCTCCCGCCGGTGATGATCTCTTTTTGCCTCGAAGAATGAATCCTGTAATCCCTCACATCCCGAATTCCGCAAAGCACAATGCTTTGGGGAAACATGGCCGGGCGTTTGGCGTATCCGGCCCTGATCTGGCGAAGGACGGAAATCAGGGTGTCTCCTGTTAATGAATCTATTTCGTCAATCAGTAAAACAGTCGGCTTTCCGGAAGCGGCGGTCCATTTTGAAATCACAGTGTTTAACGCGGCGTGCCCGCCCCTGCTGTCCAGGATTTTATTGAAATGATTGACGACAAACTCGTCATTTAAAAACATCTCCGCGTTGTCCGCCATTTCGCTCAGAATAGCTCTCACACCGTTTTTGACATCTTCCCGGGCGCCCTGGGCCGCCTCCACATTGATATACAGGCATTTGTATTTGCCTTCCTTGTTCAAATAATCCATCAGGGCCAAAAGACACGTGGTTTTGCCGGTCTGGCGCGGCGCGTGAAGGACAAAATATTTTTCCTGGTCGATCAAATTGAGTATGTGTTCCAGGTCAAAACGCTTCAATGGCTCGACGCAATAATGTTTGTCGCAAACGGTGGGCCCGGCTGTGTTAAAAAAACGCATGGGAAAAATCCTTTTTGATCAGGTTACGGCTTTCAACTCCACACGGGCGGCCACGGGGGGCCGCCCCTACAAACCAATAAACCCAACAAACTCAAAAAACTCTATAAACTCAAACTCACAAACCCTTGCCTTTGGCCGGGGATTGTGGTAGCCCAAGTAAAGAGAAACGCCCGCTTTGGCCATTTGTCAACCATTCCTTAAAAGCGAGACCGTCATGGGATTTATCCGAAATCAGCAGGAGAAGCTGGCCCTTAAATTTCTGGCCTGGCGCCGCACCAGGGAGGGCCTGCCCCTGCCCGCCATCTCCATTCTCAGGAAACAGGCGTCCGACCTTGTGGACGAGGCGCGCGCCATCGCCAAAAAAAGAGGGGCCAATATTGTTTCCATCATTAAAGAGCTGGCGGACGATATCAGACCCTCATCGGGAAAATGACGCCCCCCCGGCGTCGGGTCATCGGGGGGTCTTTTCCAAAAAAGCGTCCAGGGAGGACAGGCGGATATCAAAGGCGTCCGAGACGCCCTTGACAAAGAGCCCGCCCCCGGCGGCGTTCACGCCCTGCCGGATATCCGGGTTTTCCCGCGCCGCCTTTTTCCAGCCCTTGCCCGCGATTTCCAGCGCGTAGGGCAGCGTGGCGTTGGTCAAAGCCAGGGTGGATGTCCGGGCCACCGCCCCGGGCATGTTGGCCACACAGTAATGGACCACGCCATCCACCGTGTAGATGGGGTCGGTGTGGGTGGTGGGTCTGGAGGTGTCAAAACATCCGCCCTGGTCAATGGCCACATCCACCATGACGGCGCCTTTTTTCATGGTCTGAAGCATGTCCCGGGTGATGAGCTTCGGCGCCCGGGCGTTGGGAATGAGCACGGCGCCGATGACCGCGTCGGCTTCCCGGACCAGCCTGCGGATGGTTTCGGGGCCGGACATGAGAAGGAAACAGTTGGCGGGCATCACATCCGACAGGTATCTCAGCCGCTCCAGGGAGGAATCCAGAAGATAGACCTTCGCGCCCAGGCCGCAGGCCATCTTCGCCGCGTTGACGCCCACGGTCCCGCCCCCGATGATCAGAACCGAGGCGGGCGGCACGCCCGGGACGCCCCCGAAAAGAACGCCCCGCCCCCCATGAGACATTTCCAGAAATTTCGCCGCCTCCTGGACCGCCATGCGCCCGGCCACCTCGCTCATGGGCGTGAGAAGGGGCAGGGAGCCGTCGGTTTTCTGAATGCTCTCGTAGGCGATGCTGACGCTTTTTCGCTCCAGAAGCGCCTGGGTGAGATCCAGGGACGCGGCCAGATGCAGGTAGGTGAACACGATCTGGCCCTCCCGGATCAGGCCGTATTCCGGTTCGAGGGGCTCTTTGACATGCATGACCATATCGGCCCTTTCAAAGATTTCGCCGGCCCCCTCCACGATTTCGGCCCCGGCGGCCCGGTAGGCGGAGTTGGAAAATCCGCTGCCGGCGCCGGCGTTTTTTTCAACCAGAACCGCGTGCCCGTCTCCCCGCATGGCCTCAACGCCGGACGGCGTCATGGACACCCGGTTTTCCCCTGCCTTGATTTCTTTCAGTATTCCGATGATCATGTTTCCCACCTTGTTATTTTTTGTGAAATTATTCTCATCTCTTACCATGTCCGGGCGCAAAAAATCAAAGAAAATTTAAAGGATTTCGGGCAAAAGGCCGCAAATTTCCCGTGAAAATTAAAGTTGCAATGCCCGGCGCCGTGTGGTAAAAAAACGGACCATTTCGTCAAAATTGATAAACACGACATTCATTGGAAACCATAAGGAGGCGACAGATGCGCAAAATTTTATTTTTTGTTTTATGTGCCGCGGCATTGGCCCTTGTATGCTCATCCACGGGCATGGCCCGAACCCCGGTCATCAAAATCGGGATCAACGCCCCCATCACCGGGGATTATCCCAAAGTGGGGGAGGGGACCAAATACGCCGCCCGGATGTGGCTGGAGGACATCAAAGCCGCCGGAGGCCTGGAGGCGGGCGGCGTGAAATACCAGGTGGAGCTGGTCATCGAAGACAATGAGTCCAAAGCGGAGTCCGCCGTCAAGGTCAACGCCAAGATGATCACCGAAGATGAGGTCCTGGTCATCGTGGGCCCCCAGTCCTCCAAGCAGGCCATCCCGGCCGGCGGAGTGGCCAACAACTGGAAGACCCCCATGATCAGCCCCTGGTCCACCAATCCCGACACCACCAAGGACCGCCCCTTTGTGTTCCGGGGATGTTTCCTGGATCCCTTTCAAGGGCCGGTTCTGGTCAATTTCATCAAAGAACAGTTCGGCTTCACCAGGGCCGCCGTCCTGTACGACGTGGCCAGCGACTATCCCAAGGGCCTGGCCGAGTTTTTCAAAAAGGCGTGGGAAAAGCTTCACGGCGAGGGCTCTGTGGTGGCCTATGAAAGCTTCACCACCAAAGACGCGGATTTCAGCTCCCAGCTCACCAAGATTATCCGGTCCGGCGCCGAGGTTCTGTTCACCCCCCAGTATTACAACGAGGTGGCTTTGATTGTGCGGCAGGCCCATGAGCTGGGATGGAAAAATCCCATCGTGGGAAGCGACAGCTGGGCCTCGGCCGAGACCGTGAAACTCTGCGGCAAGGACTGTCACGGCCTTTTTTTCAGCGCCCATTACGCCGCGGCCCGGGCCACCGGCGCCACCAAGGCGTTCATCGACCGCTATGAGAAAACATACGGATATGTGCCCGACGACGTGGGCGCCCTGACCTGGGATTCCCTGGGACTGGCGCGCCGGGCCATCCAGTCGGCCGGAAAACTGTCCGGAAATATTGAAAAGGACCGTCAGAAGGTCCGGGACGCCTTCGCAAAGATCAAAGAGTTCAAGGGCATCACCGGAACCATGACCTTCACCGAGGACGGGGACCCCGTCAAGTGCGCCGTGATCGTCAAGATCAGCGACCAGGGCGAGTTTGAGTTTTTTAAATCGGTCTGCCCGTAGCGGGCGCTTTTCTGAGCGCCGGCGCGGCCGCCGGGCGCGTTTCCCGGCGGCCGTTTTGAAAACATCTGAAACCGGAGTCATTTTAGATGGCCTTTTTTTTGCAAAACCTGGTCAACGCGCTGCAGTGGGGAAGCTTTTACGCCCTGATCGCCCTGGGATACTCCATGGTGTACGGCATTTTGATGCTGTTCAATTTCGCCCACGGCGACATTTTCATGGCCGGCGCCTACATCGGCTTCGGGGTGGCGGCGGGGCTGACCGCCCTGTCCGCCATGGGAATTTTGTCTTTGCCGGGCTGGATGATCCTGGTTCTGACCATCCTGATTTCCATGTTTTTGACCTCATTTCTGGGCATGCTCGTGGAGCGCGTGGGATACCGTCCCCTGAGAGACGCCCCCCGGGCCTCGGCGGCCATCACCGGGCTGATGATCGGAATCATCCTGGAGACGGGGAATCTCGCCATCCTGGGGGCCAGGCGGATCAGTTTTCCCTCCCTGATCGAAACCGTCACCTATGACATCGGCGGGGTGTTTGTCACCAACAAGAAAATCATGATCGTGGCGGTCTCCATTCTTTTGATGCTGGCCCTGAACCAGTTTGTGAAAAAAACAAAATGGGGAATGGCCATGCGGGGCATGGCCTTTGATTACGCCGTCATGCCGCTGATGGGGGTGTCCATCAACACCATCGCGGCTTTGACCTTCGCCATAGGCTCGTCTCTGGCCGCCGCCGCCGGCATTCTTTTCGCCGTGGCCTATCCCGTACTGGACCCCTACATGGGCATCGTGTTCGGATGGAAGGCCTTTGTGGCGGCCATCCTGGGCGGCAGGGGCTCCATCCTGGGGGCCACTCTGGCCGGTTTTCTCTTAGGCTTCATCGAGATTTTCGTGGCCATGGCCTTTCCGTCCACCCTGCGGGATCTCATCGCTTATTCCGTTATTCTGCTCATCCTGGTGTTCAGGCCCCACGGATTTTTCGGGGAATCCTACAGCGCCCGGCTGAGGCTTTGATCCAAATGGAATCACACACCCAATGACACAAAAAAAACATGAAACGCGGGAAGGAAACGGCGCGTCTTCCCCGGTCAGGACAGGCCCTTTGGGAAAATTTCGCCTGTTTTTTTCCGAAGTCCCCCTGTTGGGATGGCTTTTCGGCGCGCTTCTGGCCGCGCTTCTGGAAGCGCTGGCCGGGGACGGCATCTCCGCCTTTCTGGGTCTTCCCAAAATACCGGTCCTGTTCGGGTTTTCCCTGGCCCTTAAAAAACCGGCCCTTCTTCCCGGCGCGCTGGCCTACGTGGCGGCGGTGTACGCCCTTCCCGTCTTCGCCGCCGCGCGTCTGTCCGCCGCGCCGGCCAACCGGCTGGCCGGGGCGCTTTGCCGGGCGCCCGGATGGATATGCGCGGCGATTTACCTGGGCGCGCTGTGCGCGATTCTGCACATATGGGCGGATGTCAGCGCCTACCGGGAGCTGATGCTCAAGCTGACTTTGATCGCGGTTTTGATGACGCTGAGCTTAAACGTCATCAACGGATACATGGGGGAATTCTCCTGCTCCCACCCGGGTTTCATGGCCATCGGGGCGTATGTGGCCTCGGCGCTGAGCGTGGGGCTTTTCGTGGACGACAGACTTTTCGGCCCGGCGGTCTTTTCCGCCATTCCCGGGGCGCTGGTCTTTCCCTTCGCTCTTCTGGCCGGGGGGATCGCGGCCTCCATCGGGGCTCTGGCGGTGGCCATTCCCTCCTTCAGGACCCGGGGAGACTACCTGGCCATCATCTCGCTGGCCTTTATGTTCATCGTCAAAAGCGTTATCGAGAACCTGGAGTTCATGGGAGGCGCCCGGGGGCTTGGAAACCAGCCCGAGTGGTCCGGCCTTTTCACGGTGTTCGCATGGACGGCGGCCGGGGTGTGGATCATCAACAACTTCGTCTCCTCCACCATGGGAAAGGCGCTCAACGCGGTCCGGGACGATGAGACGGCGGCGGACGCCATGACGGTGGACACCCGGCGGGTCAAGATGACGGCGTTTTTGTTCTCCGCCTTCTGGGCCGGGGTGGCCGGGGGCCTTTTCGCCCATGTGATCCGGTATGTCAATCCCGGGACCTTCGGCATTCAGAAGCTGGCCGAGGTTCTGGCCATGGTCTATTTCGGGGGCCTGAACTCGGTTTACGGCTCCGTGGTGGGCGCGGTGAGCCTGAGCCTCCTGGGCGAGGCGCTTCGTCCCCTGGAGCTGTTTAAATGGATCATCATTCCCGTCATGCTGATCCTGGTGATGATTTACCGGCCCAAGGGCCTTTTGGCTTTCAAGGCGTTTAGACCTGAAGACCTGATCCGGCCCAAAACCGGCGTGAATGAAAAAAGGAGCGGGGATGGCTCTGCTTGAAGTTGAAAATATGACCCATTATTTTGGTGGTCTGAGAGCGGTTCACAACTACAGCCTTAAGATCGCCCCCGGCCAGATCCGGGGGCTCATCGGACCCAACGGCGCGGGGAAAACCACCGTTTTTAATCTGATCACCGGCATTTACCAGCCCGCCGAGGGGCGCCTTTCTCTGGCCGGGAAAGACATATCCGGCTTAAAGCCCCATGAGATCGCCTCCCTGGGCATATGCCGAACCTTTCAGAATCTCAGGCTGTGGCGTCACATGACGGTTCTGGAGCATGTGATGATGGCGCGGTATTCGAGGCTCGGCTACGGTCTGGCCGGGGCCTTTTTCAACACCGACCGAAGGCGAAAGGAAGAGGCGGACATTGAAAAAAAGGCCCGGGAAATTCTGGATGTCACTGAAATCGCGCATCTGGCGGACAAAATGGTCATGGACCTGCCCTACGGGGCCCAGAGGCGGGTGGAGATGGCCCGGGCCATTTCCTCAGCCCCCCGGGTTCTTTTCTTAGACGAGCCCACGGCCGGCATGAACCCCGAGGAGCTGGTCCGCATGATGGCGGTCATCCGCCGGATTCACGCGGATCTGGGGGTGGCCATTTTTCTCATCGAACACCGTCTCAAGATGGTGATGGAGCTGTGCGACATGATCCAGACCCTTGTGTTCGGAGAAGTCATCGCCGAAGGGACCCCGGCCGAGATTCAAAACAACCCCCTGGTCATCGACGCCTACCTGGGGAAGGAGGAGGTGGAGTGATGTTTTTTTCGGCCCGAAACCTCCGGGTCTCCTACGGGAGCATCCGCGCGCTTCACGGCATCGACTTCTCCATTGAAGAGGGCGAGATCGTGTGCGTCATCGGCGCCAACGGCGCGGGAAAAAGCACCACGCTCCGGGCCATTTCCGGCCTTGTCCCGGTGGAGCCGGGCAGCGTCATGACCTTTATGGGAAAAGATATCACGGGCTTTGCGGCGGATAAAATCGTCTCGGAGCTGGGGATTTCCCACGCGCCCGAGGGCCGGCGGCTCTTCGGGAATCTCACGGTGATGGAAAATTTGCGACTGGCGGCCTTTGGAAGAAAAAACAAAAAGCGCGTGTCCGCCGACTTTGAGCGGATTTTTTCCATTTTTCCGCGTCTGGACGAGCGAAAGGCCCAGAAGTCCGGGACCTTAAGCGGCGGGGAGCAGCAGATGCTGGCCATTGGAAGGGCCTTTGTGAGCGGGCGCCGGCTCATGCTTCTGGACGAGCCTTCCATGGGGCTGGCGCCTCTTTTGATGAAGGACGTGTTCGACTCCCTGGCGGAGATCAACCGGGAAGGCGCCACCATTCTCCTGGTGGAGCAGAACGCCCGCCTGGCGTTGCGGTTTTCCATGCGCGGGTATGTGCTGGAAAACGGGATGATGGCCCTTTCCGGGGAAGCCGGCGACCTGCTTGAAAACCCCGATGTCAAAAAAGCCTACCTGGGCGGATAGAGAATAAGGAGGAGCCATGATCAAAGCGGGAATCGTCGGGGCCACGGGATACGCGGGGGCCGAGCTGGTCCGGCTGCTTTGCGGCCACCCCGAAGTGAAGATCGCCATGCTGGCCTCCCGTCAATACGCGGGCGCGCCTTTCAGCGATGTGTATCCGTCCATGAGGGGGCATGTGGACATGGCGTGCGAGACGTGCGACATTGAGAAAATGGCGGACGCCGCGGACGTGGCGTTCATGGCCCTTCCCCACGGGATTCCCATGGAAATGGCGCCGGAATTGATCCGGGCGGGGAAAAAAGTCATTGATCTTTCCGCCGATTTCAGGTTTCGGGACCTGTCGGCCTATGAGGGGGCCTACCAGAGACACACGGCGCCGGACCTGGCCGAAACCGCTGTTTACGGGCTTTGCGAAATCTACCGGGACGAGATACGCCAAAGCCCTTTGATCGGAAACCCGGGATGTTATCCCACCAGCTTTCTTCTGCCGGTCATTCCCCTTGTCAAAAGCCGCCTGGCCGACTTCCGGGGGATTGTGGCGGACTCCAAGTCCGGGGTCAGCGGGGCCGGGAGAAGCCCCGGGCCCGGCAACATCTACTGCGCCGTGAACGAGTCCTTCAAGCCCTACAAGGCGGACGGGCACCGGCATCTTCCGGAGATGGAGGAGATATTGAGCCGGGAGGCGGGGGAGCCGGCGTCTTTGACCTTTGTCCCCCATCTTCTGCCCATAAGCCGGGGCATGCTCACCACGGCTTATTTAAAGGTGAGAAAAGGGGTCCGGGCCGGCGACATCCGGGAGCGCCTCGCCGGATTTTACGCCGATTCCCCCTTTGTCCGGATTCTTCCGGACAAAACCTTCCCGGACACCCTGGCGGTCAAGGGGACCAACCGCTGCGACATCGGCTTTCACCTGGATGAAAAAAAAGGGGTCCTGGTCGTCATGTCGGCCATCGACAACCTGGTGAAGGGGGCCTCCGGACAGGCCGTTCAGAACATGAATATCATGTTCGGGCTGGACGAGACCGCCGGTCTGAATCAGACGCCTTATCCCATGTAAAGGTTTGAGGCGCTTGACATCAAGGCCCCGCCGAGCTAATATTCCGGCCTTGAATTCAACATCCGTGATGATCAGCGTGTGAGGCATTATTAATATACATAGAAATATGAAAGGAGATCGAACACATGTCAGCCAAACTTATCAAGGGAACTGAAATTCGGGAGCAGATTCTGGAGGAAATCACCGCCGAAGTGGCCGAGATCAAAGAGAAGCACGGGGTGGTTCCGGGGCTTGTCACCATACTGGTGGGGGAAAGCCCGGCGTCCATATCGTACGTGACATTGAAGATTAAGACCGCCCATCGCGTCGGTTTTCACGAAATTCAGGACAGCCAGTCCGCGGATATATCCGAAGCCGATCTTCTGGCGCTCATTGAGAAATACAACAATGACGATTCCATCAACGGCATTCTGGTGCAGCTGCCTTTGCCCAAGCAGATTGATGAAAAAAAAGTGCTCAACGCCATTGACCCGGACAAGGATGTGGATGGCTTCCATCCTGTGAATGTCGGGCGCCTGATGATCGGCGGCGACGAAGTGAAGTTTCCCCCGTGCACCCCGGCCGGAATCCAGGAAATGATTATCCGCGCCGGCGTTGAGACCAGCGGCGCCGAGGTCGTGGTGGTGGGACGCTCCAACATCGTGGGCAAACCCATCGCCAACATGATGTTCCAGAAAGGCGACGGGGCCAACGCCACCGTCACCGTGGTTCACACCCGGACCAAGGACCTGGCCGGCCACTGCAAGCGCGCCGATATCCTCATCGTGGCTGCGGGCGTTCCCGATCTGGTGAAACCCGAATGGATCAAACCCGGCGCGTGCGTCATTGATGTGGGCGTCAACCGGGTGGGCGAAAAGATCAGCGAAAAAACCGGCAAGAAAATCGCTGTTTTAAAGGGCGATGTGGACTTTGAGAAAGCCAAAGAAATCGCGGGCTGGATCACCCCCGTGCCCGGCGGCGTGGGCCCCATGACCATCACCATGCTGATGAAAAACACGCTGAAATCCCTTAAGTTTAAACTGGGCATTTAAGATTTCCGCGCGGTTTTCCAAAGGGGCGGGCCGGCTTTGTCGTCGGACAAAAAACTTGACAGATGATATCTCGAATGTTATTTTCTGAGAGTTAACGTGCGATTTTATATATCATCCGGCATTTTTGAGACAAAACGACGACAGATAAAACCCGGGCCGGGCCGCCTCGGCCGCTGATTTTTCGCGGCGGGGAGCTTTTTTTCGGCTTGTTCCGCTTTGTATTTTAAGGGTAAAAAATGATGCGAAAAAAATTTTCATTTTATATTCTGAGCAACACCGGCTCGCCCATCAAGAGGACCGCCGCGTCCTATTCGTCTTTAATGGCCATGGGCGCCGCGGGCGCGGCTTTTCTGGTCTTTTTCTGCTATATCATCTACGGCTATTTCAATTTGAAAAGCGTGTCGGTGGACACCGGAATGCTTCAAAGGGAAATACAGGCGCAAAAGACGGAGATTGAGGGCCAGCGGCGGCAGATCGAGCGTTTCACCCGGGATATCAACTCCCTGAAAGGCAAGCTGGCGGACCTTAAAAAATTTGAGAAGAAAATTCGCATCATCGCCAACATCGAGGATGTGGACAAACAAGACGGCCTTTTTGGAATCGGCGGCTCCATTCCCGAGGACCTGGACCCGAAAATAGCGCTGAGGGAAAACAACGAAAGCCTGCTTCGGGAAATGCACAGCCAGACCTCTCATCTCAAAATCGCCTCCACCCGGCAGGAGGAGGACTTTGAATCTCTTTTGAAGCATTTTGAGAAACAGCGCAACCTCCTGGCGTCCACCCCCGCCATCTGGCCGGTCAAAGGCTGGGTCACCTCCAAGTTCGGATACCGGAAATCCCCGTACACCGACCTCCGGGAATTTCACAAGGGCCTGGATATCGCGGCGAGAAAGGGCGCTCCCATCATCTCCTCGGCCAACGGCGTGGTGTCTTTCGCGGGCCGGAAGGGGCTTTTGGGAAAAGTGGTCGTGATTGACCACGGCCATGGCATGGTGACCCGGTACGCCCATACTGATAAAATACTGGTCAAGCGGTTTCAGAAAGTCAAACGCGGCGATGTCATCGCCCTGGTAGGCAACACGGGAAGAAGCACCGGACCCCACCTGCATTACGAGGTCCACCTGAACGGAGTCCCGGTGAATCCCCATAAATATATCATGAATTAAGGGCTTGCTCAAAAATAACTAATTTTTGAGCGAACCCTAAGCGCGCGGCGGGCAGGCCCCGCGAAACAGCAAATCAATCTTGAATTTTTTAACCATTCAACCATCCGTCAGGGGCGCGTTTCCCCGGATCTCACGTCTTTTTTTGTTTGTTTTTCCCAGACAGCCTTTATTTTATATGGTCGCCCCCTGCGGACAGGTCCCGCCCGGCGGCCTTTTTTTTTAAACCCGTGATCCGGCGCCAGGAGAAAATGTTTTAAATGGCAAGTTTTCTGACAAAATTGTTTGGAAGCAAGAACGAGCGCGAGCTGAAAAGACTGCGCCCTTTGATTGAAAAGATCAATTCTCTGGAACCAAAGGCCCGGGAATTAAGCGACGAGGGCCTGAGGGCCCAAACCGCCCTTTTCAGGGATCGGCTGGAAAAGGGAGAGCCCCTGGACGCGCTTTTGCCCGAGGCCTTCGCCACGGTTCGGGAAGCCTCTGTCCGGTCCCTGGGCATGAGGCATTTCGACGTTCAGCTCCTGGGAGGAATCGCGCTCCATGAAGGGAAAATCGCGGAAATGAAGACCGGCGAGGGGAAAACCCTGGCGGCCACCCTCCCGGCTTATCTCAACTCCTTAGGGGGGAAGGGCGTCCACGTGATCACGGTCAATGACTATCTGGCGGCCCGGGACACGGAATGGATGGGAAAGCTCTATCATTTCCTGGGCCTTTCAGTCGGGGCCATTCTGCACGGCCTGGACGACCTCCAGAGAAAAAAAGCCTATTCGTCGGACATTGCCTACGGCACGAACAACGAGTTCGGCTTTGATTATCTCAGGGACAACATGAAGTTTGAAAAGGATGAAATCGTCCAGGGCGATCTGAATTTCGCCATTGTGGATGAGGTGGACAGCATCCTGGTTGACGAGGCCCGGACCCCGCTCATTATATCCGGTCCGGCTGAAAAGTCCACGGATCTGTATTACCAGGTCAACCACATCATTCCTTTTTTGAAAAAAGACCTGGATTTCAAAGTGGATGAAAAGGCCAAAAGCGCCACCCTGACGGAGGACGGCGTGGCCGCGGTGGAAAAGACGCTGAAAACCGAAAATCTTTTTGATCCCAAAAACATTGAGATTCTCCACCACGTCAACCAGGGGCTCAAGGCCCATTCCCTGTTTAAGCGGGATGTGGATTACATCGTCAAAGAGGGCGAGGTCATCATCGTGGATGAGTTCACCGGCCGCCTGATGCCGGGACGGCGTTACAGCGAGGGCCTTCACCAGGCGCTGGAGGCCAAGGAAGGGGTCAAGATCGAAAATGAGAACCAGACGCTGGCCACCGTGACCTTCCAGAATTATTTCAGGATGTATGACAAACTCTCCGGGATGACGGGAACGGCGGACACCGAGGCGGCGGAGTTTAAAAAAATATACGGTCTGGACGTTTTGGTCATTCCCACCAACCAGCCCATGGTCCGCAAGGATTTCCCGGATATGATCTACAAGACCAAACGGGAAAAATACGACGCGGTCATTCAGGAGATCGCCGATCTCAACCAAAACGGCCAGCCGGTCCTGGTGGGCACCATATCCATTGACGTGTCGGAGGATTTGAGCCGGAAACTTAAAAAAAAGGGCATTTCCCATTCGGTGTTAAACGCCAAGAACCACGAAAGGGAGGCGGAAATCATCGCCATGGCCGGCCAGAAGCATTCTGTGACCATTTCCACCAACATGGCCGGCAGGGGCACGGACATTGTCCTGGGAGAGGGCGTCACCGAGCTGGGGGGCCTTCGGATCATCGGCACCGAGCGTCATGAAAGCCGGCGAATCGACAATCAGCTCCGGGGCCGCTCCGGCCGCCAGGGGGACCCGGGCTCCTCTCGTTTTTACATGGCCCTGGAAGACGATCTCCTTCGGATATTCGGCGGGGAGCGGATCAGCGGGGTCATGGAAAAACTGGGCATTGAGGAAGGCGAGCCCATCGAGCATAAACTCATCACCCGGGCCATCGAGAACGCCCAGGCAAGGGTGGAGGGCCACAATTTCGACATCCGGAAACAGCTCCTGGAGTACGACGATGTGATGAATCAGCAGCGGGAGGTCATCTACCGGCTCCGCCGCCGGTCCATGGACGGCGACAACATTCGTCAAAGCATCGAGGAGACCCTGTATGAAAAGGCGGCGGACATCGCCCATTCTTTTTCCGACGAACGGACCGAGCCCGACGCCTGGGACATGAAAGGTGTCCGGGAGGCGGTTTTCGGCCATTGGGGCATGCGGCTGGACACCGACGCCTTCCTCGGGAGCGAAAACACGGACAAGACCCGGGAGGGCCTGGCGGATTTTATCGAAAAGTCGTGCGCGAAGATTTACAGCGAAAAAGAAGCGATCATGGGCCGGGACCATTTCGGCTTTCTCGAACGAATCGTGGCCCTTCAGACCCTGGACAAATTCTGGAAAGACCATCTTTTGAGCATGGATCACCTGAAGGAGGGCATCGGCCTTCGGGGATACGCCCAGCAGAACCCCCTTTTGATTTATAAAAAAGAGGGGTATGATATGTTCAGCGACATGATCGCCCGGGCCTGGGAGGAGATCGTCGCCATTCTTTTCAGAATCCAGATCGAGGAGCCTGAAAAAATTGAGGAAATCACCGACCGGGGGGAGCGGGACCTTGTGTTTTCCGGATCGCCCGGGGACGGCGCCCCTCCCAGGGGAAAGCCGGTGAAAAGGGCCGGGGAAAAAATCGGGCGAAACGCCCCGTGCCCCTGCGGAAGCGGGAAAAAATACAAAAAATGCTGCGGGAGATGACGCCGAGAATGACACAGGATATGAAAGCCATTGTTCCCGGGCACATACGCGCCATTGAGCCGTACCGGCCGGGACGGCGCATTGAAGATATCCAGCGGGAAAGGGGCCTGTCCGACATCAAAAAAATGGCTTCCAACGAAAATCCCCTGGGATGTTCCCCCCATGTTCGCGCCGCCGTGACGGACAGCCTGGAGGCCCTGAACCGCTACCCGGATGGAAACGGAAACGGGCTTCGGGAAAAAATCGCCCTGAAGATGGGCCTTGAAAAGGAACACATTGTTTTGGGAAACGGCTCCGATGACCTCATCACCATGCTGGCCCGGGCCTTTTTAAGGGAAGGGGACGAGGCCGTGGCCCTGTCCCCCTCGTTTTCCATGTACGGCATCGCCATCCAAAGCGCCGGGGCCCGGCCGGTTTTCGCGCCGCTGAAATCTTTCGGGATCGACCCGGACGCCGTCATCGACGCCGTTTCTCCCCAGACCCGGATGGTTTTTTTATGCAACCCCAACAACCCCACGGGAACCATTCTGACGCGGGAACGGCTCGAATATCTCCTGGAGCGCCTTCCGGCCCATGTGACCGTGGTTCTGGACGAGGCCTACATCGAGTTCGTCCGGGACCCGGACTGCGCGTCGGGCAGGGACTTCATCCAATCCGGGCGTCCGGTGGCCGCGCTTCGCACGTTTTCCAAAATATACGGCCTGGCCGGCCTTCGGGTGGGATACGGGATGGCGCCCGCCTGGATGGCGGACATTTTAAACCGGATACGGGGGCCCTTCAACACCAGCTCCCCGGCCCAGGCCGGGGCCTGCGCGGCCCTGGACGACGAGGACTTTGCGGACCGGTCCCGAAAGCTGACGTGGGAAGGGCTGGATTTTTTGAGCGCCGCCCTGGACGAGATGGGAATCGATCACGTTCCCTCCCAGGCCAATTTTTTGCTCATGGACGTGGGCGACGCCGACGCTGTTTTTGAAAAACTGCTTTCCAAAGGGATCATCGCCCGGTCCATGTCCGGAGCCGGCCTTCCCCGCCACATTCGAATCTCCGCGGGCCTGCCCGTCGAAAACCAGGCTTTTGTGGACGCGCTGAAAAACATATTGAACGCGGGGGTGAAATGATTGTCACCATCGACGGCCCTTCGGGGGCCGGGAAGACCACTGTGAGCCTGGGGCTGGCCCGCCGCCTGAATTACCGCCACATCGACACCGGGGCCCTGTACCGGGGGGTGGCCGCCGAGGCCCTGGCCGCCGGCGTTGAGGCCCATGACGACCCGGCGCTTTCGGCGCTTTTCGAAACCCTTGCGCTCAGGTTCGTCCGGGACGGCTCGCGGCAGCGTCTTTTTTCCGGGGACAAAGACCTCACCGATCATATCCGTGAGCATGAAATCGGCATGGCGGCGTCCCGGTTTTCCGCCAGTCCCCTGGTGCGGGACCGGCTTTTGGAAATCCAGAGAAAGATGGGCGAAGAAAAACAGGCGGTCTTCGAGGGCCGGGACATGGGCACGGTGGTTTTCCCGGCGGCGGATGTCAAGTTTTTTTTGACCGCGTCGGAAAAAATCAGGTCTTTGAGGCGTTTTAAGGAAACCCCGGAAGAATCCGGGAAAACCCTGGATCAGATTGAAAAAGACATGCGCCTGCGGGACCATCAGGACTCCACAAGGGCCATCGCGCCGCTCAAACCGGCCAAAGACGCCATATGGGTCGATTCGTCGGATATGACCGTTCATGAGGTGATTGAGCGGATGGCCGCCCGTGTCATGGAGGAAACAAAGAACAAAAAATAAAAAATAAATTTCTTTCTTGTGTTTTTAAAATTTCCTTGGTATGGAGGTCTGATTTAGATCATCACGCCCGACGCAGGGCTTGATATAAAAAAAAGGTTAAGGGGGTACTTTTATTGTATGGAACACATTAACGAAAACGATTCAACTCAACCATTAAACCCGGAGGCGGGGGACGCGGACGCCGCAAAAACCCCGGCTCAAGATTTGGACGCCGGAATTTCCGAGACGCCGGCGGCTGAATCCTCTTTGGCGGACGCCGCCGAAGACATGAACGACATGGACGCCGTCGAAGACGTGGACGTTGTCGAAGACGTGGACGCTGTTGAAGACATGGAAGACATGTCCATGGAGAGCATGGAGATGATGTACAACGCCACCTTCAAACGGTGCGCGGAGGGAGAGGTGGTCATCGGAAAGATCATCCAGGTCTCCAAAGACTATGTGCTGGTGGACATCGGCTACAAATCCGAGGGCCAGATCCGAATCCAGGAATTCATGGATGAAGAGGGCAACGTCAGCGCCGTTGTGGACGACGATGTCGAGGTGATGGTTGAACAGTGGGACGAAGACGAGGAGAGGCTGGCGCTCTCCAAGGAGAAAGCCGCCAAGGTCAAGGTCTGGGAGGCCATCAAAGCGTTGTTCGACGAAGACAAAAACGTCACAGGCGTCATCACCAGCCGCGTCAAGGGGGGCTTCTCCGTGGATATCGGGGTCCAGGCGTTTCTGCCCGGCTCCCAGGCCGATCTCCGGCCCATTCGGAACATGGATGAGATGGTGGGAAAAACCTTCGACTTCAAGATACTCAAGTACAACCGGAAACGGAGCAATATCGTGCTGTCGAGGCGGGTTCTTCTGGATCAGGAGAGGGAGGCCAAAAGAGCCGAGACCCTGGCCACCATCCATGAGGGGAAAGTGGTTGAGGGCATTGTGAAAAACATCACCGAATACGGCGTGTTCGTGGATTTGGGCGGTTTGGACGGCCTTTTGCACATCACGGACATTTCCTGGGGCCGGGTCAAGCACCCCTCCGAGATGTTTTCCATCGGCGATGAGATCAATGTCAAGGTGCTCAATCTTGACCTTGAAAATGAGCGGGTGTCCCTTGGCATGAAGCAGTTGACCGATGACCCCTGGACCAAGGTCACGGAAAAGTACCCCACCGCATCCCGGGTGACGGGAAAGGTCGTCAGTTTGACCGATTACGGCGCCTTTGTGGAGCTTGAGGAGGGAGTGGAAGGCCTGATTCATGTGTCTGAAATGTCGTGGACCCGGAAAATCCGCCACCCGTCCAAAATTATTTCGGTGGGCGAGATGGTGGAGGCGGTGGTTCTGGACATCAAGCCGGACAACCGGCGCATCTCTCTCGGGATGAAACAGGTGGCGCCCAATCCCTGGGATGTCATCGGCGAGAAATATCCCGTGGGGACCACCATTGAGGGCCGGATTAAAAACATCACCGATTTTGGTCTTTTTATCGGGATCGACGAGGGAATCGACGGCCTGGTGCACATTTCCGACATTTCCTGGACCAAGCGAATCAAGCACCCCTCGGAGCTTTACAGCAAGGGCGATGTGATCCAGGCGGTGGTTTTGGACATCGACAAGAAAAGCGAGCGCTTTTCCCTGGGCATCAAACAGCTCAACACCGATCCCTGGAAGACGGTGGAGGAGCGTTACCAGGTGGGAAAAGAAATCACCGGAACGGTCACCAATCTCACGGATTTCGGGGTTTTTGTGGAGCTTGAAGAGGGCATTGAGGGCCTGGTGCACGTGTCTGAAATCAGCAAGGAGAAAACCAAAACGCCCATCAGCAAATTCAAGCTGGGAGACATCATCAGCTCCAAGGTCATGGATGTCAACAGCGAGGAAAGACGAATCGGCCTTTCCATCAAGCGGCTTGAAATGGACGATGAAAAGAGCCTGTTCAACGAATACATCAACAACCCGTCTTCCTCGACATCCAGTTTTGGGGAGATACTGCGCGAAAATCTTCAGGAAAAACTCAACGAAGAATAACGCGCCGGACGCCCATGTCCCCGCTCTTCCCTCCCCTTTGAGAAAAGGGGAGGGATTTTTTTTAAGCCCCGTCCGGGAATTAAACACAAAAACCCATCAGAATCCATAAAAGGGCGAGCCCATGTTTTCACGCAGACACCCGTTTCTTTTTTTCATGATTGTTTTCGCCGCCATCATCATGGGGGGAATCCTGGGCATTCGCATTGTCTCGGCCCTCTCTCCTTCGGATTCCGGGTATCACTATCCGGCGGGGTCGGGAGGGGAAAAAATCGGGGTCATTGAAGTGTCCGGGGTCATCGCGGAATCCAGGGACATTGTGTTTCGTTTGAAACGTTTCCGGGAGGATGACTCCATCCGGGCCGTCGTGCTTCGCGTCGATTCCCCCGGGGGAGGCGCGGCGCCGTCCCAGGAGATCTGCCGGGAGGTGGAAAAGACGGCCCAAAAGAAAAAAGTGGTGGCGTCCATGGGAGCCATCGCCACATCGGGGGGTTACTATATCGCCTCATCGGCCCACGGCATCATGGCCAACCCCGGCACCATCACGGGAAGCATCGGCGTGATAATGGGGTTTATGAACTATGAGGAGCTTTTGAAAAAAATCGGGCTGAAATCCTTTGTCATCAAAAGCGGGCGGTACAAAGACACAGGCTCCCCGGCCCGGCCCATGAGGCCCGGCGAGAAGCAGATTTTGCAGGATTTTTCCGACTCCATCCACCGGCAGTTTATCCGGGCCGTGGCCCGGGGGCGGAAGATGCCTGTGGAAAAGGTGGAAAAAATTTCCGACGGCCGGATATTCTCAGGACTCAAGGCCCGGGAGATCGGTCTGGTGGACCGGATGGGCAACCTGGAGGACGCCATCCAGTGGGCCGGGGAAATGAGCGGCGCAAAGGGGAAAATCACGCCCATTTATCCCCGGGAGGATGAGGATTTTTTCAGACGTTTTCTTAAAATGTCGGCAAAGGAAATCGCCGGCCGGATCATGGGCGAAGTCGCCGGGGCCGGGAATCCCCGGGCCGGATATCTCTATCTTCCCCCTGGGGAATGAGCCGGGCGGGTTTATTCGAACAGGCTGACGTCGCCGATGCCCCGGCGGATGATTTCCGGGGCGTCATGGTGAAGGGAAATGACGCTGGACGGGCTTCCGGGCGCCGGCCCCCCGTCGATGGTCAAATCGATTCTTGAGCCGAAATAATCCTGTATGAGCGACGGATCAAGAAACGCCGACCCGTCGGGCGTGGCGGCGCTGGTGGAGATGATGGGGTTGCCCAGGGCGTCCACCAGGGCCATGCAGATGGGGTGATCCGGGACCCGGATGCCTGCGGTTTTTCGTTTGGTGAGCATGATTTTGGGCACCAGCTTGGAGCCTTCGAGTATAAAGGTGTAAGGGCCCGGCAGCAGTCGTTTCATGGTTTTGTACGCGTAATTGGTCACTTTGGCGTAATGGCTGATATTTTTCAAACCGGAGCAGATAAAACTGAACGGTTTGTTTTTGTTCCTGTTTTTCATTCTGTAAATTTTTTCAATGGCCTTTTTGTTCATGATATCGCATCCGATGCCGTAATAGGTGTCGGTGGGGTAAACGATGACGCCGCCTTTTTTCAGGATTTCAACGGTCTTGTCAATGAGCCGGGGCTGTGGATTCAAGGGGTTGATGTGAACAATCATGTCAGACCTTTTTGTTTTTTTTTTTGCCGGTTTTTCGCCGATGTTTCATCGCCGCGCGGAGGAGATGTAAGCTCATTACAATATGACAGCCGTGTTGTCAAGTTCTGAAATCGTCGAATCAAAGGCGCAATGGAGGAAACCATGCCTAAAATATTCCGGGAAAAAGCGTACTCGTTTGATGATGTGCTGCTGCTTCCCAATTATTCCGACACGCTGCCCAAAGATATTGACACCAAAACGCGCCTGACGCGCAATATCCGGTTGAACATTCCCATCGTCAGCGCCGCCATGGACACCGTCACAGAGGCGGGGTCCGCCATCACCATGGCGCGATCCGGGGGAATGGGATTCATCCACCGGAACATGAGCGTGAAAAGCCAGGTCAAAGAGATCCTGAAGGTCAAAAAATCGGAAAGCGCGGTGATCCGAGATCCCATCACCACCCGGCCGGAACGGAAAATAGGCGAAGTCAAACAGCTTATGGCCCGTTACAAGATATCCGGGGTCCCGGTGGTGACCGATGGAGACAGGCTGGCGGGAATCGTGACCAACCGGGATTTGCGCTTTGAGACGGATGTGGATAAAAAAGTGTCCGAGGTGATGACCCGGAACGGTTTGGTGACCCTTTCGGAAGAATCGATTCCTTTTGAAAGACCCAAAGAGAAACTGCACAAACATAAAATTGAAAAACTCCCGGTGGTGGATCAGAAAGGCCGGCTCACCGGGCTGATCACCATCAAGGACATTCAGAAAAAGAAGAAGCATCCCCATGCCTGCAAGGATGATGTGGGGCGCCTTCGGGTGGGGGCCGCCGTGGGGGTGGGGGAGGACATGCTCGGGCGGGTGAGCGAGCTGATCGGCGCGGAAGCCGATGTGATTTTGATCGACACTTCCCATGGTCATTCGAAAAATGTGATTGACGCGGTGAGAAAAATAAAGGCCGCTTTTGGCAACTGCGAGCTGATCGCCGGAAACGTGGGGACCGAAGAGGGCGCCCGGGCGCTGGCGGAAGCCGGGGTGGACGCCATCAAAATTGGAATCGGGCCGGGCTCCATATGCACCACGAGAATCATCGCCGGCGTCGGGATTCCCCAGATGACGGCCATATTAAACTGCCTGGAGGTGTCCCGCGAAACCGGGATTCCGATCATCGCCGACGGCGGAATCAAATATTCCGGCGACATCACCAAGGCGCTGGGAGCGGGCGCCCATTCGGTCATGATCGGCGGTCTGTTCGCCGGCACCGATGAAAGCCCCGGGGAGTTCGTTCTTTTCCAGGGGCGCCGGTATAAGATATACCGGGGCATGGGCTCTTTGGAGGCCATGAAAAAAGGAAGCCGGGACCGGTATTACCAGGGGGAAAGCGTGGAAGACGACAAGCTGGTGCCCGAGGGCATCGTGGGCCGGGTCCCCTACCGGGGCTCTTTGGAGGGCGCCGTTTATCAGCTCATCGGGGGCCTGAAGGCGGGTATGGGCTACCTGGGATGCGTTGACATTGAGGATTTGAGGCAAAACGCCCGTTTCATTGAGATCAGCGCGGCCGGAATGAAGGAAAGCCATGTCCACGACGTGGTGATCACCAAGGAGGCCCCCAATTACAGACTGGATTGATCACTCAAAATGACAGACGCCGGCAAAGATTTTGTTCATCTGCACGTCCACACGCAGTACAGCCTGCTGGACGGGGCCATTCGAATCGACGCGCTTTTAAAGCGTCTGAACGCCTTCGGCATGCGTTCGGCGGCCATCACCGATCATGGGTCCATGTTCGGGATCCCGGAGTTTTATGAAAAAACCACAAAGGCCGGGATCAAGCCCATACTGGGGTGCGAATGCTATGTGGCGCCCCGGTCCCTGGAAGACAAGACCCCCCTGGACCACAAGGGGATGTCCCACCTGGTTCTTCTGGCCGAAAACATGGAGGGATACCGGAACTTATGCCGCCTGGCCAGCGTGGCCCAGCTCAAAGGGTTTTATTACAAGCCCCGCATCGACAAGGCCCTTTTGAGGGAAAACCGAAAAGGCCTCATCGGCCTGTCCGCCTGCCTCCACGGCCAGATCCCCCGGCTGATCCTGGACGGCAAAATGAAGGAGGCCGATCAGGCGGCCCTGGAGTATGTGGATATCCTTGGGGAAGACAACTTCTTTCTCGAGATTCAGAACAACGGCATCGATGTCCAGGAAACGGTGAACCAGGCCCTTTGCGACATGAGCCAAAGGCTGTCCGTGCCTCTTGTGGCCAGCAATGACTGCCATTACCTGGACCGGGAGGATGTCCGCGCCCATGATGTGCTTTTGTGCATCCAGACCGGCAAGACCGTTGACGACCGAAAACGCCTCAAATTCGGCACCGACCAGCTTTATTTAAAATCCAAAGAAGAGATGCAAAACTCCTTCGCCGATTTTCCCCAGGCGCTGGAAAACTCCGTGGAGATCGCCGGGCGCTGCGAAGTCCACTTTGATTCCGGAAAATACCATTTTCCCCGGTTTGAGGACGGGACCGGCAAAAAGGTGGATGAGCTTTTTGAAAAAAAGGCCCGGGAAGGCTTTGAAAAGACGCTTTCCAAAATCAGGAAAACAGACCCGGACATTGACGAGGAAGCTTACCGCCGACGCCTTTCAAAGGAAATTGATCTCATTAAAGACATGGGATTTCCGGGCTATTTCCTCATTGTGGCGGATTTCATCTCCCACAGCCGGAAAAAAAATATCCCCGTGGGCCCCGGCCGTGGCTCCGCCGCGGGGAGCCTGGTGGCCTATTCCCTGGGGATCACCGACCTGGACCCCATCAAGCACGGCCTTATTTTCGAGCGTTTTCTCAACCCGGCCCGGAAAAGTATGCCGGATATTGACGTGGATTTCTGCATCGAGGGCCGGGAGGAGGTTTTCCGGTATGTCGTGGAGCGCTACAGCGGCGAGTCCCAGGACGTGGAGGACGCCCGGGTGGCCCAGATCATCACCTTCGGAAAGCTCAAAACCCGGGCCGTGATCCGGGATGTGGGCCGGGCGCTGGGCATGCCCCTGGGGGAGGTGGACGCCATCGCCAAGATGGTTCCCGACGATCTGGGCATCACCCTGGACGGGGCGTTGAAAAAGGAGCCCCGGCTCAAAGAGGTTTCCAGGAAAAATCCGGCCGTGAAAGATCTGCTGAAAATCTGCGCCACCCTGGAGGGCCTTCCCCGGCACGCCTCCACCCACGCCGCGGGCGTGGTGATATCCGACAAGCGGCTGGTGGAGTATCTCCCCCTGTACAAAGGCAAAAAGGGCGAGATCGTGACCCAGTTCGACATGAAGCATGTGGAAAAGATCGGGCTGGTCAAATTTGATTTTTTGGGCCTTCGCAACCTCACCGTCATTCAAAACGCCATCAATCTCATCCGGGAGCAGGGCGGCGAGCCGCCTGATTTGGATCATCTGCCCATGGAGGACGGGAAAACCTATCGCCTCCTGGAGTCCGGGGACACCACCGGGGTGTTCCAGCTTGAAAGCTCGGGAATGAAGGACCTTCTCACCCGCCTGCGGCCCGAGCGCTTTGACGACATCGTGGCCCTGGTGGCCCTGTATCGCCCGGGACCTCTTGAAAGCGGCATGGTGAACGATTTCGTGAAATGCAAGCACGGGGAGAAAAAAGCCCTGTACCTGGTTCCCGAGCTTGAGCCCATTCTCAAAGAAACCTACGGCGTCATCGTGTACCAGGAGCAGGTGATGAAAATCGCCGGCGAGCTGGCGGATTACACCATGTCCGAAGCCGACGATCTCAGGAAGGCCATGGGAAAGAAAATTCCCGAAATCATGGCCTCCCACCGCCATCGCTTTGTGTCCGGGGCCGGAAAAAAGGGAATTTCCGAAGACGCCGCCCGAAGCATTTTCGATCTCATTGAAAAATTCGGGGGATACGGTTTCAACAAATCCCACAGCGCCGCTTACGCCCTGATCTCCTACCAGACCGCCTATCTGAAGGCCCATTTCCCGCTGGAATTCATGGCCGCGCTGCTCACCAGCGAGATGCATTCCACCGACGGGGTGGTCAAATTCATCGCCGAATGCCGGGACCATGACATCCCCGTTCTGCCGCCGGACATCAACGAAAGCGGCAAACGTTTCAGGGTGGCGGATTCAAAAATCCGATTCGGCCTTCTGGCCGTGAAGAATGTGGGGGAGAACGCCGTGGACCTGATTCTCAAGGCCCGGGAAGAGGGGAATTTCTCGTCTCTTTTTGATTTCTGCGAGAGTGTGGACTTGGGAAAGGTCAACAAACGGGTCATGGAAAGCCTCATCAAATGCGGGGCCTTTGATTCCACCGGCGCCACGCGGGCCGGCCTCATGGCGGTCCTGGACGACGCGGCGGACCATGGCCAGCGGGTTCAAAAAGAAAAAAACGACCCCCAGATGACCCTGTTTGAGATCGGCGGCGACCCGGACATCAACGCCCCGAAGATGCCTGAGCTTGAGGAATGGGATGAAAAAAGCCTCCTGTCCTTTGAAAAGGAGGCCCTGGGCTTTTACATCACCGGGCATCCTTTGAACCGCCGGCGGGCGCTTATGGACAAGTTCGCCAACGTGGACTCCCTTTCCATCCGGGAGAAAGAAAGCGGGAAAAAGGTGTCCATGGGCGGGATCATCCGGAGCGTGAAACACATCCGCACCAAAAAAGGAGACCCCATGGGCTTTGTCTCCATTGAAGACCTCAACGGATCGGCGGAGGCGGTGGTGTTTTCAAAGCTGTACGCGAAGGTCCACGAGTTTCTGGAAGAAGACGCGGCGGTTTTTGTCCGGGGAACCACCCAAAAGGAGGAAAAATCCACCAAGATACTGGCGGATTCGATTGTGTTGATGGACGAGGCCGAGTCGGTCTGGACGGCCGGCGTGCATTTCACCATGAATATTGACCAGGTCCGGGAAAACGATCTTTCCCGGCTTCGGGATCTCATTCGAAACCATCCCGGGACCTGCCGGGGATACCTGCATCTCAACAGCCCGGGAAAATATGAGGTGGTCCTGGCGTTTCCTGAGAGCTTTTGCCTGGACCCGGGGCCGGTTTTTTCCCGGCAGGCCAAAGCGCTCCTGGGGCCAAACGCAGTGAGTTCCGTGGCCCGGGAGATGGGGAGGGAAGATGGCTGAGCCGTTGTCCGAAATGGATGCTCAGGAAACAAAATCCTACGCCATACTGCTGGCCGGCGGGTCCGGCTCCCGGCTCTGGCCGGTTTCCAGGCAGCGTTATCCCAAACAGCTGGCCCGGTTCGCCGGCAGGGACTCCATGATTCAAAGCGTCATCAAACGCGTGGCGCCGGCCATTGATTTTTCCAGGATCAAGGTGGTCTGCGGCGCCGAGCACTGCCATGACATTTCGCGCCACATGGAGGAGGCCGGGATTTCGCCCGAGGGAAAAATCTATGTGGAGCCCTGCGGCCGGAACACCGCCCCGGCCATTCTTTTGGGAGCGCTTCACATCCTGTCCGAGGAAAAGGACGCCATCTGCTGCGTGTTTCCGGCGGACCATGTGATCAAAGACGAGGCGCGCTTCAACCAAAAGCTTCAGGCCGCCATCCGGCTGGCCTCCCAGGGCCACATGGTGACCTTCGGGATCCGCCCCCATTACCCGGAAACCGGCTACGGCTACATTGAGGGAGGTGAAAAGGTTTTAGACGGCGCCCTTTCCATTAAGCGTTTCGTGGAAAAGCCCCCCCGGGAAACCGCCGAGGCATATATCGAGGCTGGAAATTTTTTCTGGAACAGCGGCATGTTCGCCTTCAAAGCCTCTGTTCTCATCGAAGAGATGAATACCCACCTCCCCGGGCTTGTCAGGGACATGCGCGCCATGCTCTCCAAGGGCGGGGAAATCCCCCTGGAGGACTACCGGCGCCTGCCCGACATCTCCATCGACCACGCCATCATGGAAAAAACCCGAAGGGGCGTGGCGCTGCCTGCGGATTTCGGCTGGAGCGACATCGGGACATGGAAGTCCCTTTATGATTTTTTGCCCAAGGACGAAAACCAAAACGTCATCTCCGGAGACGTGGTGGCCCGGAACGCCAGGGGATGCCTGATCATGGGGCACAAGCGCCTGGTGGTGGCCAATCATCTGACGGACATGGTCATTGTGGAGACCCCGGATTCGATTTTTGTCTCTGATCTGAAAAACAGCCGGGAGGTGAAGTCCGTGGTGGAAGATTTAAAAAAAGAGGGACGGGCGGAATGCCGCCGCCATGTCCCAGAATACCATTCCGGGGAGGATGGCCCTGCTTTGACAAAAAAAATGTCCTGAGAGGTCAATTGTGAAAATACTGGTTAACGCAAATCCCATGGCCGGCATTCTGACCGGCATATCGAGATACCTGCGCAATCTGTACGCCGCGTTGTCCGACCTGGATCAGGGGCGTATTTTTTATATGTGGGGCAATGAAGTCCTGGGCGCCATGCCCCCGCTTGCCGATTTTGCCAGATGGGAGAAAATGACCGCCACTGTATGGAAATTGGCCGATCCGATTGTCTTTGGCCTCCGCTCTCTTCACCTGTTGAGGCAAGAAAGAAAATTAAGAGAAATCTGTCGGAACACATTTTTTGATATTTATCATGAGACCGGCTTCACACCGTCAAAAATGACCTCTTCGCCCACCCTTTATACCATGTGTGATCTTTCCATGCGCCGATACAAAGAGACGCATCCCCGTGAAAGGGTCTTGTTCTTTGAGTATTTTCTCAAACGGCGTTTCAAGTATGCCAATCATATTTTGACGATTTCCGAATACATACGTCAGGAAATCATCAATGAACTCAACGTTCCCCCTGAAATGGTCAGCTTTGTTCATCTTGCGGCTGACCCTGTGTTCGGTCCGGTTTCAGCTGAAAAAGTAAAAAAGGTCAGGGATAACTATGGACTTCCTGAATCATATCTGCTGTTTGTAAGTTCTCTGGAGCCTCGGAAAAACATTGATCTTTTAATGGACGCCCTGCGCGCGGCCAAAACCGATATTCCAGTCGTTCTCGCCGGGTGGCATGCATGGGGAGATAAGGAATGGATCAAAAAAGCGGAAATGATGAAAAAGACGAACCCGGTGTATGTGCTCGGCCATATCCCCGACCATGACCTGGTCGCTCTCTACAACGGCGCCGTCGCTTTGATTTACCCAAGCATCTACGAGGGGTTTGGTCTGCCGATCGTCGAGGCCATGTCCTGCGGATGCCCGGTCATCTGTTCCAACAGATCGAGCATGCCGGAAGTGGCGGGAGACGCCGCCATCCTCATTGATCCCTTTGACAGCGAAGATTTGGCTCAAGCGATTGAGCAGGTCTCTCACGACACCCGGCTCCGCCGGAATCTGGCGCGCCTGGGTTTGAATCAGGCGAAACGTTTCTCATGGGAAAAAAGCGCTGCCGAAACGTTGGATGTTTTTAAAAAAGTGGCGAAAAATAAATAATATCCGTATTTAAAGTTTTCAGGCGATGGAATCTAAGGGCTCGCTCAAAAATAGCTTTACATTTTGGAAGCCAATTCATCCTGCCTGACTGCGTTATGAAAACTCGGCATATCCCGATATGCCTCAAGTGTTCACGCCTTGTCAGGCAGGCGACTTAACTCCCAAAAATTGTAAACTAATTTTTGAGCGAACCCTAAGAATAAGAGCGCGTTATGTTTGAAATCAACAGGTTGAAAATAGATGCGAATGAAATCATGAAGCGCATACGCGAAGAAGTGGCCAAACGCAAAGCCGCGGTTCCTGAAGAAAAAAAATATGCCGATGCGGACGGACATGGCCATGCCGACTTTTCGCAAGCTGATTTTCATAAGTTTCCCGCTGAATTCGATAAAAATTTTATGAGAGAAATATTTTCCGAAGACCCGAATATGGCGTCTCCCAATTTTATGCCTGATGCTGAATTTAAGAAAAAAAGAAAATACCACGCCAGTGAATTACTCAATTTCCATGATCAAGAGTTTATCATCAATGCGCATCGCGCCATTTTGAGCAGGAAACCGAATGACCATGAAGCGCATTTTTTTCTTTCAAGGATGAGAGCGGGGGAACTGACAAAAATTGAGATTCTTGGGCGTCTGAGATTTTCACCCGAAGGGAGACAAAGAAAAGTGTCTCTCTCAGGGATTTTATTTCCATTTGCGGCTCAGACCGCTTTCAGAATTCCGGTTTTGGGTTATATTTTCAGGGTAATGGCACAGATCATTAATCTGCCGGTCATAGTGAAAAATTTTCAAAAAATTGAAAATTCAATGTTCATCCACAGAAATGAGCTTCGCCAAAGCGATATGGAGATTTGTCGCCAACTATACGCCCTGGGAAATCATGTGTCTGTTTTAGCGTCTATTCTGGAATCTAAAGTTGACATTCAAGCTGTCATTGAATTGAGCCATATTGTGGAATCCAAGATTGGGGAAGAAGATTTAAATGCCGTGACAAACGAAATCAATGATCTCATTCGCCAGATCAGGGAGCATAAGCGCGCCATCACGGATCAGCGCAGGCGGATCAATCTGTTGCTTGAAGAGGCAGGAAAATAATACCGTTCCCCGAGCTTTTTGAGAAGTCGCCTAAATTGATTTAAAGCGGACACCCATGCGTCTTGTTATTGATATGCAAGGATTTCAGTCGACTGGATCTCGAGATTGTAAAACAGGTCGGCATACTTTTTTACTTGCTGAAGCGATTGCGCAAAACTGCGGAGGACACGAAGTGATCCTTGTCCTCAACGGCCTGTTCCCTGAAACTGTTGAAAGGATTCGCGTGGGTTTTGACGGCTTGCTGCCGCAAGAGAATATTCGCGTCTGGCATGCCCCGGGACCAGTCAGCGGTCTTAGACCCAAAAATAACTGGCGTCGACAGATTGCGGAATTAATACGTGAAGCCTTTATCGCTGATTTCAAGCCGGATATTGTCCTTGTGAGCAATTTGTTCGAGGGATTGAACGATGATGGCGTGACAAGCATTGGAGCGTTGGATATTGACGCGCCGACAGCTGTGGCGCTCCATGACGTTATTCCATTCGTTCACAGCGATATTGATCTGAAAAATTCTGCCGTTGAAACCTGGTATAAAAATAAACTTGGCCATCTTCACAGGTCGGACATCATTTTTGCCATATCAGAATCTGTTCGTAAAGATGGCATACGTTATTTGGGCCTTCCGGAAGACAGTGTGATTAATATTTCCGCATCGGAAATTTCTCATGCGCAGTCTATGGATCGGAGCGCTGTGCGGCTGATCTCTGTTTTGGAGAAAATTCACGCGGGGCGTTGTCGTTCAATGGACAGGAAATCCTTGTCCGCCCGCAGACCGAAATTGGCTTATATCTCTCCCCTTCCACCTGAGCGCAGCGGGATAAGCGACTACAGCGCTGAGCTTCTTCCAGAGCTGTCACGTTATTATGATATTGATGTCATTGTGGATCAAGATTCTGTGTCCGATTCCTTGAGTAACGCCGACTGGTCCGTTTTTGACGTGGAATGGTTTAGATGTCATTATAGCCGCTATGATCGGGCGCTCTACCATTTTGGCAATTCCCATTTCCATCAGCATATGTTCAGTTTGCTGGAGGAAATACCGGGCGTTGTTGTGCTGCACGATTTTTTTCTCTCCGGACTTGTGTGGCACATGGATGCGCATGGGTCTGACCCAAATTATTTCGTGAAGAGACTATATGAGTCACATGGCTATGGCGCAGCGCGGGAAAAATTCAGCGACCCCGCTTCAAATGACCTCGTTTGTCGGAAATATCCTTGTAACCTTAGTGTGTTGAAACAAGCGAAAGGCATTGTCGCACACCATGAATATTCTCTGAATCTGGCAAAAGACCGGCACGCTAAAGTTGACGAAGACAATTGGGCGGTTATTCCACATCTGCGGATTCCCGCGTTTGGACATGATCGCGCCAAAGCGCGCCAGGCTTTAAACCTCGGCGATGACGATTTCATAGTATGCAGTTTCGGCTTGCTTGGCCCCTCGAAACTGAACCATCGCTTGCTGAAAGCATGGCTCACCTCTCATTTGGCAAAAGACGCGAATTGTGTATTGATTTTTGTCGGCCAAAATCATGAGGGCGAATATGGCCGTGAACTGATGACCGCCATACAGCGCGGCAAAATCGGCGGACGAGTCCGCATCACCGGCTGGGTGGATACAGAGACCTTTCGTCATTACCTGGCGGCGGCCGATATAGGTGTGCAGCTTCGGACGTTTTCGCGCGGTGAAACTTCGGGCGCTGTCATGGATTGCATGAATCACAGCCTTGCCACTGTTGTCAATGCCAACGGCGCCATGGCGGATCTCCCTGATGACGCGGTTTGGAAGCTGCCTGATAAATTCAGCGACATGCAGTTGATTGAAGCCCTGGAAACTCTTCGGCATGATGGGTCCCGCAGAAACAAACTGGGCATTTGCGCAAGACAGGTTATACTGAAAGACCATTCGCCCCAGGGATGCGCGGCCCAGTATTTTGGCGCTATTGAGCGTTTTTACAGCCATCCCCGGGCAGACATTGAATCCTTAATCAAAGCGGTGGCCGCTTTTGATCATTACAAACCACACTATCTTGAATACTTAATGCTTGCGGAGTCGATTTCATTCAATTTTTCTGAGCGATCATTGGACAGACGAATTTTTCTTGACATTTCAAGAACTTTTCATAATGATTTAAAAACGGGGATAGAGTGTGCCACCTGCGGTTTGTTGATTGAGTTGATTAAAGCGCCGCCGAAGGGTTATCGGGTTGAGCCTGTTTATCTCTCCGCCGCCGGGGGGCGCCGGCATTATCGGTATGCCAGATCTTACACTTTTACCCTGCTGGGTTGTCCCGCAGATATCGCTTCTGACGAACCGATAGATGCCCAACCCGGGGATATTGTGATCGCCCTTGACTTATTTTCGCAAGGGACAGAAGATACTCGCTTTTATTTTGATCAGTTGCGTCAAGGCGGAGTTAAAATATATTGTCTTGTTTTTGATCTTCTGCCGGTCTTATCGCCTCATTTATTTCCGGAAGGAGCGGATAAAGCGCATTCAAATTGGTTAGAAACCATCATCCGCTGCGATGGCGGAATATGTATCTCAAAAACAGTGGCCGGCGAACTGATGGAATGGGTTGAAAAAAATGGAGAGGAATATTCGGCCGCATTTAATGTGTCCTGGTTTCATTTAGGAGCGGACATCAGGGATTCATCCTTCTCTTGCGGCATGCCGGATTTCGCGCCCGCTGTGTTGAATACGATTCAAAAATGCGCCGCTTTCCTTATGGTGGGAACCATTGAGCCCCGCAAGGGTCACATGCAGACGCTTGACGCGTTTGACAAACTTTGGGGCGAGGGACTCAAGGTGAATCTGGTGATTGTGGGAAAAGAGGGATGGAAGGGATTGCCGGATGGCATGAGGCGCTCCATTCCCGCCATAGTAAATCGATTGAGAAATCATCCCAAGCTTGGAAAACGTCTGTTTTGGCTGAACGGAATCAGCGATGAGTATCTGGAAGAAATTTATACTGTTTCGACATGTTTGATTGCCGCCTCAGAGGGAGAGGGTTTTGGCTTGCCGCTAATCGAAGCGGCCCGGCATAAATTACATATTATCGCCCGTGATATACCCGTATTCAGGGAAGTCGCCCATCATCATGCGTATTATTTCAGCGGAACCAAACCCATTCAACTGGCTGAAACCATTAAACGGTGGCTTGAGTTAAAGCGGCAAAACCTTGCGCCTTCTTCTGAAGGCATGAGATGGCTGACATGGAAACAAAGCGCGGAATATCTTTTGAGCCGGATTTTGCCTCAATCTCAATCAAAACCAAGCCGGAGAAGAATCGATGAAATTAATTGATATTCTCTTTAGCTCTGAAAAAAAAATAATTTGGGCGCTGGTTTTTTTTTTGCTTCTGGTCGGTATTTTTTATTCCGGCAAACTGTTCATCACTCATATCCATGACGGGATCCCTTCTGGTCCACTTGACCCTGAGGTGGAGCGTATGTGGTCCGGTGATCACTTCTCACAGTTTTATCGATACTCATTATTTAAAAATAACATTGGGCGTGGCAATAGCCCTTACTTCAGCGGTTATCAGTTTGCGTCCGGCGCGTTCACGGAAGGGTTGATTTTTTTCCCTTTCAGCGCGATCAATGGGGCGCTGGCCTTTCTTTTTGGAGACATCCTGTCCTACAACCTGATGGCTCTGTTTTCTTATGTGTTTGTGGGTCTCGCCGCGTATTTTCTTGTTAAGCTTCTGACAGGATCGGTTTCGGCGGCAATTGTCGCGGCTTTTTACCTGGCGACTGTTCCATTCAGAACGAGTTTTTTGTACGGTGAGATGGTTTACGGTGTGGACATTGTGATGCTGCCGCTGCTTATATATGCTATCGAAAGGGCTCGCAATGAGGGCCGGTCAAGATGGTTTGCCATTTCCGGCATCCTGCTTTTTTTGACACTGACCGCAAATTTTCAGATGCTTTACTGGGCCATATTTATTCTTTGGCCGTACATGTTGTATCGTTTGATCGGCTTTTCTTTTGACGCATCGAGAACCCCTCCGGAACGGGTGAAAGCGCTTCTCTGGCTTTTGCCCGGTTTATTTGCTTGCGTATGCTACACTATATTTATATATGGAATGATGAAAAACAGCGTGCTGCATTCCGGACAAAATTTTAAGGAAACTTTTTTCTATACCCCTGAAATATACAGGTTGTTTTTACAATTCAGTGGAAATGAAAAAAATGTTTATCTTGGATTGACCGCATTGGTGGCGCTGCCATGGCTCTTAAAGACATTGTTTGACTGGAGAAAACAGTCTGCCCGAAAAACAGAGCTGTGCATTTTTTTTGTTCTTTTTTTGTTTGCTTTTTTTCTTTGTTTCGGCCCGCGGTTAGACGCGGTGACCGGGCTGCCTGTTTATCGCTGGATGTTTGATCATATTCCCGGATTTAACGGCACCCGGACACCCGGCAGAATTATGTCCGTCGTGGTGGTTCTTTACACGATATTGCTGGGATACTTTGTCGCCTGCCTGCTGGAAACAGTAAAAAAGCGCTGGAGCTTTTCAAATGGGGCTTTAATCGCCATTTTTTTTTCAGTCTTGATCGTTTACGACTTTAATTATACCCAACCGGGAATAAGCCTTTTCATGGAGAAGAATAATGTTTATGAAGGCATATCCGGGAAACAAACGCGGGTGGTCACACTTCCGTTTCAATATATAAGCGGGGATCATAGAAATGGCGCCTTTTTGCCCCTGGCTTTAAAACATGACTTGCGTATGTTTACCGGGCATAGCGGTATTTACCCTTCCGCCGTTGACGAGCCGGTCAGATTTTTATATTCAGTCAATGAAGGATGCCTTGACCGGGATCAATGGGAATGGCTGACGGCCAATCACTTTGAATATATTATCGCTCACTACACGGAATTTGAGCCAAGAGTATCCCGGCAAGCGATCATGGGGTTAATGGGCAGTCCATTTGTTGATTATGTAACGCAGGATCAGGGGGTCTATCTCTACAAAATAAGGAATAAACCCGCCCCTGAAAAAAAAATGAATGATCAAATTCTGGCAGATTTGTATTTGTCTTTGCCTTTACCTGGCGGCGCTAAAAATGAATCGTCCGGCATTGAATATTTAAGCGGTTGGCATGTAAGAGAGGTGTACAAAAATCAAAGACCCTTCAGGTGGATGCGCAAAACCCATTCGAAGCTTCTGGTCGGCGCCGCAAAACCATCTGTCGACGCGCAATTTGAATACTGGTGTCCAGGCGACGCTGAGCTTGAAATAGTGGTGGGTCTTTCATATGGAAAGATTGATCAAAAAGCGCTTCCGGACGGATGGAGGCGCGTCAATGTTCATTTGTCTGAACACACTGGATCAATGTCGATTATTCATTTAAAAGCGGCCACTGAATTTCGCGCGCCGCCTGATATAAGGGTTTTTGGATGCATGGTTTCCGACGTGATCAGGAAAACGGATTGATTTTCAGTTCTGTTTTATTGGAGCGAAATTGGAATTTTCATCAAAATGGGTATGGGATGATTTGGAGATCGACAATGATATCCGAAAGACGCCGGTTTTCCGGTTTTTCAAATTTTTCACAGAAATCTGGGACTTTGCCGAAATTATTAATCGCCGGGGGGGGATACGCCGATGTCCCTTTGATACACTCGGGCAGACGATTGGGTTATCATGTGATCACAAGCGGCAACCGAGTCACGGATATGGGGCATCAATATTCCGATGAATGCCGTCTTGAAGATTTTTCCGATAAGGAGGCGATTTTACGTCTGGCGAAAAAATTGAAAGTGGATGCGATTTGTCCCTGCTGCAATGATTTTTCGGCGATCTCATGCGCCTATGCGGCGGAAGAAATGGGGCTGCCGGGCCATGACTCTTATGAGACCGCGCTTATTCTTCATCATAAGGATCAATATCGAAAATTTTCCCGGGACAACCACGTCCCGTCTCCCGTTGGAGAGGGATTTTCCAACGCGCTTGATGCGCTTGACACAATCAGGGGCCGGCGTTTTCCGTTGATGGTCAAGCCGGTGGACCTGAGCGGGGGAAAAGGAATCACAAAGCTTGAAAAAATAGAGGAGGCGCCCGCCGCCATTGAAAACGCTTTACATCGTTCCAAAGCCGGACGAATTGTGGTGGAGGAATTTATTGAAGGCTCCCGTCATGGTTTCTCGGCTTTTCTGCGGGATGGCAGAGTTGTTTTTTGTTTCCTGGACAACGAGCATTATTACCAGAATCCTTATCTGGTCGCCGCCGCTTCGACCCCCTCCCCGGCGCCCGGAAGCGTCTCTGATAAATTGCGACTGGAAACGGAAAGAATTTCAAATATTTTAAATCTTTCTGACGGTATCTTTCACGCGCAGTTTATTTTAAGAGAAAACGAGCCGGTGATGATTGAAGTCACGCGCAGATCGCCGGGGGACCTTTATACCAGACTGGTCGAACATGCCACCGGCGTGGATTATCCTGGTTATATTGTAAAAGCCGCCGCCGGTCTGGACATTTCCCGCCTGCGCCAGGAGGAGCCCAGGGGATTTTTTTCCCGAGTCTGCATTATGGCCGAACGGGAAGGCATTGTCAAAGACATCGTCTTTGACCCCTGGATTGAAGACAAAATAATTGAAAAAATAATTTGGGGAAAGCCCGGGGAGTCGGTGGATGACGCCACGACATGCAAGCTGGGGATTGTTTTTTTAAAGTTTGGATCAATGGATGAAATGCTGGCGAAGACAGAAAAAATGTCGGAGCTTATTCGCGTTATTCTGGATTGAGATATCAACAGGGGCAAAGACCATGACCGCGCGCGGCGATCAAAAAAAAAATACGGACAATCAAGTTCACATATCTGTGGTGACGCCTGTTTATGGGTATGAATTGAATCTTGACACGCTTTATGCGCGTCTGCGGGACAGCCTTTCAAACTTTACGGACGATTTTGAAATTATTATGGTCAATGACGCCAGCCCGGACAATGCCTGGGAGGTGATCACGGAACTGTCAGGAAACGACTCGCGGGTGCGGGGGATCAACCTTTCCCGAAATTTTGGTCAGCATCATGCGATCACCGCCGGCCTTGACCATACGCGGGGCGAATGGGTGGTGGTGATGGACTGTGATTTGCAGGATCAGCCGGAGGAGATTGTCAAATTGTATGAAAAGGCGCGGGAAGGGTATGACATCGTGTTTGGGAGACGCGTTGAAAGAAACGACCCTTTCATAAAATTTGTTTTTTCAAAATTATTTCATAAGACATTGAATTTTTTTTCGGGAATCAATCACGATCCAACTGTTTCAAATTTTGGAATTTATTCAAAGAAAATAATTGACGCCATAAGGCGATACAGGGAGCGGCGCCAGGCGTTTGGGATATTTATTCACCATGCCGGTTTTCGAAAGACATCCATGCCGGTTGAGCATTCGGAAAGAACGACGGGAAAATCTGCCTACACCTTGAGGCGGAGGTTTGGCTTTGCCATTGACACGATTGTGTCAAATTCGGCCACACCTTTGCGGTTTTCCATTGGACTTGGTTTTTTGATGTTCGCGGTTTCTTTCACATGCGCCTTGTGGCTGGTTTTTCGATATTTATTCCAAGGTGTTATGGTTCTTGGATGGACGAGTTTAATGGTTTCAATCTGTTTGATCGGAGGCCTGCTTTTTATGAATATGGGTTTTTTAGGGCTTTATATAGGAAAAATTTTCGATGAAACGAAAAAGAGGCCTTTGTATTTGATCCAGGAAACCACATTTGATGATTTTCGGGGTTTTAGCAAGGAATGAGTGATAAAAAAGACACGGAAGAGTTGTTTATGTCAAGCAGAGCATCAAAACCTTTGCGTTTGGGATTCATTGGCGGCGGATTGAATTCGGCGATCGGATCGACACACCGAATCGCTGTTGAAATGGATGGACGATTTGCGCTTAAAGCCGGCTGTTTCAGCGCGCATCAGGACATCAATCATGAAACCGGGCAGGCGTGGGGCGTTGATGAGAGCAGGGTGTATGATGACTGGCGCGCGCTTTTGCGCGGAGAAAAAAAAAGATTGGACGCCGTGGTCGTGCTCACCCCCACCCCGTCCCATATGGATATCGTTCTTGGCGCCATGCGGAAGGGCTTCCCGGTCATCTGTGAAAAGACCCTGGCGACATCCAGCGCGGAAGCGGAAGAAATCAAAAAAGCGGTTCAAAAATACAACGCTTTTCTGGCTGTCACATATAACTACTCAGGATATCCCATGCTGCGAGAGATGAAAATGATGATTGAGAAAGGCATGCTGGGGAAAATCACCCAGATCCATGCCGAAATGCCCCAGGATGGATTTATCCGGGTTGACGCAAAAGGCCGCAACGTCTCCCCGCAGGCATGGCGATTAAAAGATACTCAAACGCTTGCCACCGTCTCCCTTGATTTGGGAACTCATACCCACCATATGATTCATTTTCTCACAGGTTCCAGCCCTTTGGAAGTCCTGGCGCTGCAAGACAGTTTCGGGGCCTTTAAACAGATCATTGACAACGTCGTGTGCGTCGCCCGTTACGCCAACCATATGGTGTGCCAACTGTGGCACAGCAAATGCGCGCTGGGACATCGCAATGGTTTGCGTGTCCGCGTTTATGGGACAAAGGGCTCGGCCCGGTGGCGTCAAATGGATCCCGAGCATTTAAGTTATACGGATATAACGGGACAGACACGCATTCTTGATCGGGCGACCGATATGGACAATTTGTCCGCCGACCCGCGTTACAATCGTTTTAAGGCGGGGCACCCGGATGGTTTTATTGAGGCGTTTGCCAATCTTTATTATGACATCGCGGACTGTTTAATCGAGTTTAAGGAGAAAGGAGCCTATGCGTCTCCCTGGGTTTTTGGAGCGGATATCGCCTACGAAGGACTTTGCATGCTTGAGGCGATTTGTCGTTCCTCTCAAAATAAAGCGTGGGAAAAAGCGGGCGCCCCAGAAAAAAGAGGGTGAGATGTATTCAACTAACTAAAAAAACACAATAAAACTCTAAAAAAGTTTGCTGTGAAAAATCGGAATAAAAATGATTATCCTTGGCGTCACTCATCCCATTTCAGAAAATAACGGCGCGTGCCTGCTGGTGAATGGAAGACTCGTGGCGATGGCTGAAGAGGAACGGTTCATTCGTATTAAATTCGCCCCGAGAATTTTTCCCGAACAAGCCATAAAGTTTTGTCTGCGACACGCGGGAATAACGCTGGAAGATATTGATTACATCGCTGTCGGATTTGATGGAATTTTTAAAAGCGTCATTCCCAATTTTACCGGGCAGCCTCTTTTTTTTGGAATATTGGCGGCAGGATATTTCTCCGCGCGTGTCACGGCGAATATGTTCAGAATGCCAGGATATGTTTATCGAAAATCCCATGATTTTGTCAATCATCATATATCGCATGCCAACGCCGCGTTTTACTGCTCCGGTTTTGATCATGCCAACATCATTTCCCTGGATGGATCGGGAGGCCGGAACGCCGGTTTTATTGGATATGGCGAAGGGGAAAAAATAGGGATTTTCCATGAAATAAGCAATTCGGACAGCTGGGGGCATATGTATTCAAATATCACGCGCCTCCTGGGCTTTAAACCTCATGCCGACGAATATAAAGTCATGGGCCTGGCGTCTTTCGGCTCTCCTGATCCCCGGGGTCTCCCTTTTATCGACTGGGAAAAGCAAATTCCGCGCATTAACAGGAGCGAATACCGCAAATACAGTAAATGGGCGCGAAGTGTCATCGATCCCGGAAATCCGATGGGGAAAAACAGTCAGGATATTGCGGCGACGACCCAGGCCTCTTTTGAAAAATCGGTTTTCCGCATGCTTGAGTGGGTGGTTGAAAAAAACAAATCGCGAAACTTGTGCGTTTCAGGAGGGTCTGCTCTGAACTGCTCAATGAATGGAAAATTGTCGGCTTCCGGATTAATCGATGATATTTATATTCATCCGGCCTCCTGGGATTCAGGAACCGCGTTGGGGGGAGCCATTCAAGTTTATATCGATAAGAAAGGCAAGACGCCTGACGTGGGTTTTGCCCATCCGTACTGGGGGCCGGAATATAGCGACAAAGAAGTCGAATCCGCCATTTTAAAATTTAAAACGGCCCGGTATCGTTATGTGGAAAATATCTGCGAAGAGACCGCGAAAATTTTGTCCGAAAATAAGATAGTCGGCTGGTTCCAGGGAAGGATGGAAGTCGGGCCCCGGGCGCTGGGCAACAGAAGCATTCTCGGGAATCCGCAATTTCCTGAAATGAAAGACGCCATCAACCTGAAAGTCAAAGGCAGAGAGCCGTGGAGGCCTTTCGCTCCCGCTATTTTAGAGGAGTATGCCCATCACTATTTGGAAAACCATCGCGATTCTCCCTATATGGCCCTGACATTTAAGATTAATCCTTCGAAAATCAGTGATATCATAAGCGCCACCCATGTTGACGGCACGGCGAGGCCCCAGACCGTCAGCAAGGCGGGCAATCCCATGTTTTGGAGACTCATAGACGAATTCAGAAAGCGCGCGGGAGTTCCCGCTTTATTAAACACAAGCTTTAATTTGTCGGATGAGCCAATTGTTTGCAGGCCGGAAGAAGCGCTCCGGACCTTTTATCGTTGCGGCATGGATTGTCTGGTTATGGGGCGTTATATAGTGGAGAAAACCGAAGAAGACTATAAAGTCGATTCAATCCCTCCAAAATATGGGGAAAGGCGCGGGAGGTGAGGGATGCGATATTTATTGGTGGTCCCCAGGATTGTGAATAATATCGGCGACTGGTATTGGTTCCCCACCGGAATAAGCTATATCGCCGCAAGCTTGAAAACAGCGGGTTTCGATGTCAAAATCCTCAACTTGAATCATACGGAAGGAAACCTTTGTGACATCATCAGGCAAAGTGTCGACAGATATGGCGCCGACGCGCTGTTGACAGGCGGATTAACCGGCCAATATGGAGCCATAAGGGCGGTTATAGAATCTGCGAAAAAAATAAAAAAAGGGATCGTCACCATTGTGGGGGGCGGCATTATTACCAGCGCGCCGGAACATGCCATGCGAGCCCTGGAATATGTGGATTATGGGGTGATCGGCGAGGGGGAGATCATCTCCTGCGAATTATGCGCCGCCCTTGAAAAAGGATCCGGAATTCATGGTATTCCCGGTATTATTTATAAGAATCATGGGAGATATGTCATTACAGAGGGAGCCCCCTCTGTGATAAATTTGGACAAACTCCCTTTTCCCGATTACAGGGGCGTCGGTCTGAATAATTTATTAAATATGGCGCCGAATTGTGTCGGCATGGGCGGAGAAAGGGTGATTCCAATCACCACGAGCAGATCATGCCCTTTTCATTGCACATTCTGTTTTCATCCCAGTGGCCAAACATACAGACAACGCTCACTCGACAGTGTTTTTTTGGAAATAGAGTTATTAAAAGATGAGTTTAATGTGAAATACATATCAATCCAGGATGAGCTTTTTGGATTTAACAGGGAAAGGGTAACGGAATTTTGTCAAAGAATCAAAAAATACAATATCAAATGGTGGGCGCAATTTCGCGTCACGGACGTTTCAAAAAGCATAGTCGCGATGTTGAAAGATGCGAATTGCGCCACCATTGCATTGGGCATAGAAAGCGCGGATAACAGCATATTAAAAAGCATGAATAAAAAGATCACGATTGAAAAGTCGGAAAAAGCTTTGAAATTAATTTATGACTCGGGTATTGGCATACAGGGCAACTTGATTTTTGGAGACAGGGCGGAAACCATAGAAACTGCTAAAAAAACCCTTGATTGGTGGAAAAAAAATATACATTATCAATTGTATTTAGCCATGATAGTCGCCTATCCGGGAACTCGACTGTATGACCATGCGGTATGTAGGGGTATCATTCCCGATCCTGTAAAGTTTATCAGGCGGTCATGTCCTGTGGTGAAATTATCCCAAATGACTGATTCTGAATATTCATGGCTGGTTGGCCAGATACTCTCTTTGCCGAGGGAGCTGAAGGAGATTCCCGGCGATTACAATGTCGTTGAGATTAATTGGAAAAATGCCCGGATGACGCTTGATGGCGCGTGTGTGTCATGCGGCCGCCAAAACATATGGCAAGATGTCAGATTGTTTATGACAGGCAGTTTGATGTGCCGGAAATGCGCCGGAAGGCATACTGTCCCCATTCCTGAAGAAGTCGTTATGAAAGTGGCGGAAAAACTTGAAGTGTTGATTCAGAAATACGGAGAAGTCGTTTTTTGGGGCATTCATTCGTATTTCTATGCTTTTGCGAAAAGGTTAGCCGGGAAAGTGAGTGGGGAATTAACTGAGAATATACACTATGTGGATGAATCAGAAGTTCGGCATGGAGTGGAGATTTTTGGGAGAAAGATAGAATCACCTGAAATAATTAATCAAAATAAAATTAACTGTATTGTGATATCCGTCGCGCAATATTCCGCCAGTTTAAAAAAAACCATTCGTGACGCTTTTGCAGATGTTGATATCATATTGAGCATTTCGGATTTGCCGTTGTTCGAAGACGCCCTCAATTAGACTGAAGCGGTCACCGGTGGACAAAAAAATGAATATTGTCTTTATACATCCATATATCAATGTCCGGGATAAAAACATTTATCTCTCGGAGCCGTTGGGGCTCATCAGTCTGGCGACTTATTTAAAACAAGCCTTCGGCAGTGAGATAAACGTCTCTATTTTAGATCTTTATGCCCTGGGCGCCGACACGCCCAGGCGGAAGGGAGAATTTTATGTAAAGGGCGTTGATGACAAGGGGAAGGTTCATGAGTATCTAAAAAAACGTGAGCCGGATCTCATAGGAATCGGGTGCTGCTTCTCAGGGTATTTTGCGGAGGCCCTGGAGGTCGCGGATATGTGCAAAGAGTTATATCCTTCCGTCCCTGTGGTGATGGGAGGGGCTCATGCGACTCTGGAGGCTGAAAAGATTATTCTTAATTATCCCTGTGTCGACTTTATTGTGCGCAATGAGGGCGAAATCACTTTAGAGGAGCTGATCAGGGGGCTTCGCGGCGAATTGACCGTCAAGACAATCAGTGGATTGTGTTTCCGGGATTCCGACCATTCGCCTATCCTGAATTCCCCTCGGGAACTCATCAGGGATTTGGATATATTGCCTGTCCCTGACCGTCGGTTTGTCGATATGGAGCATTACAAACGATCCAACCATAAGCTTTTTAATTTTTCCCGGAAGAAACCCGTTTTGACGGTTATGACTTCTCGCGGCTGTCCCTATGAGTGTTTATTCTGTTGCAGCAAAAATTTATGGAAGCGCAGGTGGCGTCCCAAAAGCATGGAGAGAATTTTTGAAGAGATTGAGATGCTGGTATCGGAATACGGCGCTCGTGAAATATGTATTCTTGATGATCAGTTTATACTCAAAAAAGAGCGGATTTATGCCTTTTGCGACTATTTTATTGATAAAAAGACGCCTGTCTCATTCAGCAACATAGCCGGGCTGAGCGTATGGCTGGCGGATGATGAGAAACTCCTTGTGAAAATGCGCCGGGCCGGGTTTTACAAGCTCACTTTACCTGTTGAGAGCGGCAATCCCGAAGTTCTTAAATTCATCAAAAAAAATGTGGACTTAGATCAGGCGGCCAGGTTGATTTCAAAGGCCAACAAATTGGGTTACTGGACAGGGGCCTTTTTTATCATCGGTTTTCCCTATGAAACAAGAGAGCAAATCATGGAGACCATTTCTTTCGCCTATGGTTTAAAACTTGATTTGGCTCATTTTTTTGTCGCCCAGCCATATATCGGGACGGAATTGTATGAAATATACAAAAAAGAAAAATTGCTGGGTGAAGATATCATTAAAGGGACATTTATTTTTGGGGCGTGGAACGACACTCTTGAGATGACCGCCGAAGAGCTTAATCAAATTCAAAAAAAAGCCTCGAGGGGCTGGATCAAACATAAATTGTTTTTTTATCTCAAACCCCAAAATTTTTTTACTTGCCTTTTGCCAAAATTTAAAACGCCGGCTGATTTTCGCTACAGCCTTTTAATTCTCGGGATGCTTCTGATCAGAAATTTCAAAAGCGCTTTTAAAGAAAAGTCAGGTCGCCCTGGGATTTTGAAAAGGAAAAGATATCAAAAGCCTGAATCGCTTGATACCTGACAGGAAATTTAAAAAAAGGCTTTTTGGCTCGTCAACTTATGCGCGCCATCAAGCCAGGCTCGACCTATACGGATGAGCCAATGAGGGGACGATGAATTTTTTTTATATTATCGGAACGATAATCCTTAGTGTTTACGGTCAGCTTATTTTAAAATGGCGTATAGCGCAATATGGACATATGCCCTCCGGCCTGACTGATAAATTTATTTTTTTCGGAAAACTTATTCTTGATCCTTTTATTATCTCGGCTTTTGCGGCGGGTTTCCCCGCGACGCTATTTTGGATGGCCGCGATGACAAAATTTGATTTGAGTTTCGCATATCCTTTTACGAGCCTTTCTTTCGTGCTGATTTTGATTTTTAGCGCTTTGTTTCTTGAAGAACCTGTGACTTTTCCAAAGATAATTGGAATGACGCTGATCGTATCGGGCATTATAGTGGGTTCGCGAGCATGATGGAATATGGAAAGGCAGACCGCAATCAAAACGAGGCATCCCGAACGGCGGCTGTTTTTGCCCTGGTCTGTCTGGTTATTCAGGATGGCCGGCTGTTTGGGCTGGAAACGGATAGGTAAGCGTTTACAGTTCAACAATTAAAAAAAGGTTTGACCATTGAATATCTTATAAAAATAATATATTCCACCAAATATATGCAAAGACAATGTAAAGTTAAGTATTTGTTTATTAAAACAGGAAATGTCCGAGTATTTTATCAAAAAATCAATAAGAATTGACAGATAAGCTATTTGCTGACAAATTGCATAACTCCACCCAAAATTTCCATGAGAGAGTCTAGGTCCAACTTCAACAAATAAAGCAAGTAACGTTATACCTCCAATAAGCATGATTACTGAAAACCAAGAACGAACAGATAAATATGTGGGCGCAAGAACAATGGAAGCAATAATAAATAAATTTGAAATTAAAATTGATACGGGTATATTCTTAGAATATATGCGCCAAACTTTAAATGGATCTAATAGGATAGATGTGTCACCTTGACCTTTCAAGTTGTAGAATATCATTGTAATAATGGTTATTGATAGCGCTGCCAGAGCAATAAAGTAATACAAAACAGCAGTAAAACACTTTCTATATTCTTTATAAAAAAAACTAAAAATAGTAAAAAGAAACAACATAGGGAAAAAAACTATGATAAAGGATGGCTTTGCAAAAATTGATAAAATGGCTGTGCAAAATGTAATAGTAAGTAATAACAGCTTGTTTTCATTTTTTTCTATGGCATGGAAGAACAAAAAAAACGTCAAAACAGCAAATGGTTTGACAGCAAAAAGAGTCACATTATGCCAAATAGCAATAGCGCTATTGCCAACCACATGATATTTTGTTAAATTTAAGCCAGGTAACAAAAAATTGCCGGAAAACAGCACAATAAACGCTAAAAAAAGTATTAAAGAAGCTGGTTTGTCGGAAGGTAACTTTAATGTCAGTACTAAATATATACTGAGTGAGAGCAAAGTGACAAACAAACTATTGATTAATACTCCCGACAGTTTTATATCTAAATCAAAAAATACGGAAGTATAATAGGTCAAATAATGAAACATGGGATGGGGGATATATCTTTCCCCCTTCATAAATTCGTCAATAAAACTTATGTGGGAAGTCAAATCTGACGGATAATCATTAAAGACTTGGTTATAAAATAAAAAATAGGAAGTAACAAATATAAAAACAAAAAATACGTGTTTCACTATATCATCCAAGAATGTATTCTTCATGTTCAACTCTTTTTACCTTACAACCCAATGTCATTAACTTAAGCGATTAAAATGAATATTTTTATTGATTTTTCAGGCAGTTATGATATTTTTGTTTTAAAGTTTTCAAACCATTCTTTTGCTAAAAGGAGAAAAAAATGTCAAGAAAAGTTGAAAAGTCACGTCGCCACGGCACGGATATTGCTTTGCAAAATCTGTGCCAACCTTTTCAAAAATCTCAATAAAATCATTCATTCTCATGATTTTCTTCAAAAACACAGATTTTCTGAAAAAGATTTCCAGAGAAACAGACTTCTCACATTCCCCACACTGATCCATTATTTCTTAAGCCTGCCCAAAGGATCCTATCAGGATGAACTGGATCGTTTTTATAAAACCATGCTTCATCTGGACGGTTTTGAACGCATGGTCTCAAAAGCCGCATTGTGCAAGGCCCGAAAAAAACTTAAACACGAGGCTTTTATAGAACTCAATCGGCTCTCCAACCGCTTCTTTTATGAAAACATGTCGCCTGAAACATGGCGCGGATTTAACCTGCTGGCCATTGACGGCTCTACCTTGGCCCTTCCCCATGAAAAAGAGATCACCGATCATTTCGGGGTCCTGAAACCCACAAAAGGCAAACCCCGCCCCATGGCCAGAATTTCCCAGATGTTCGATGTCATCAATAAAACCACAATCCACGCCGCTATCAGCCCGCTTGAGAACGGTGAAAGGGAGCTGGCGGCGGATCATTTTCTGAATCTCCTGCCCCAGGACCTGATTCTTCTGGATCGCGGCTATCCAGCCTACTGGCTTTTCAATTTGATATTATCGCTCAACGCCAATTTCTGCGCCCGAATATCAAAAAAATGGAAAATAATCCAAAAGTTCTCCAAATCCGGCAAAAAGGAAAAGATTATCCGCTTAAAGGCCCCGTCCTCCTCAATCTCCCAGTGCAAAGAGATGGGCCTGGACATCAAGCCTTTGAAATTAAGGTTGATCCGGGTGGAACTGAAAAACGGCGAAACGGAAATTCTGATCACATCCTTAACCGACGGTCAAGCCTTTCCCGTTCATATATTCAAAGATCTGTACCATTTGCGATGGCCCGTCGAAGAAGATTACAAAGCTTTAAAATGCCGGATCGAGGTTCAAAATTTCTCCGGAAAGTCCGTTTTGTCTGTTTATCAGGACTTCCATTCAAAGGTTTTATCCAAAAATCTCACTGCTATGACGGCGCATCCGGTCAAAAAACAGATCAGGAATAAAACCAGGGGCCGAAAACATCCTTATCAGATCAACTTTACCCAAGCCCTTTCCAAGATGAAAATCGCCATGGTTTTATTGTTCAATCAGCCGGCCAAGGCGGTCGAAAAACTAATATCCGGCATTCACCATATTTTCGTTGAGACAATCGAACCCATTCGCCCCGGAAGAAGTTTTCCGCGAAAACATAAAATCAGGCCCAGGGCCTTTTACCAAAACTACAAACCCATTGCTTAAGTTAATGACATTGCCTTACAACCCATTCTTATGGCTCGCTGGAAAATTAGCTTACAATTTTGGGAGTTAAGTCGCCTGCCTGACAAGGCGTGAAAACTTAAGGCATATCGGGATATGCCGAGTTTTCATAACGCAGTCGGGCTTCGATGAATTGGCTTTCAAAATGTAAAGTTGTTTTTGAGCGGGCCTTTAGCCGTCAGTTTTTCGAAATCTATGTTTTTTCAACATGTTATATTTTCAGAGGGCGTGCGTGTAGCGCTACCAATGCCGTCGCTTCTACGGGCCCCATGATTATTTTATAGTATAAAGCTCCGCGCGTGTATACAAAAAAATGTCGCTGTCGTATTAACGATATCCTGAATCAGTGGCGCCAAGATTGCATATATTCGTTTTATATGGTTGTAATTTCATCAAATAATTGGGGCTTCCTGAAAAACAAATAAACCCTTGATAAAAATAGAAAAAGATGCTAAAAAAAGGCAAAAAGCGCAAGAAAAACCCCCCATAACCCCAAAAACCTTTGCATCTTACGCCATGTATAGACACACATCCGGGCAGATGGAATTTGAAAATTTTGTTCTGCCGTTTTCAGGAAAACTCAGAAGCGACAACCGATGGGTTAAAATGGCCAAATTCATTCCATGGGAAGAATTTGAATCCGTCTACTGCGAATCTCTTTCCGGCTCTCACATGGGTCAACCCGCTTTGCCGGCCAGAGTGGCCATCGGGGCGCTGATCATCAAAGAGCGTCTTGGAGCCAGCGACGAAGAGACTGTGGAACAGATTCGTGAGAACCCTTATCTTCAGTATTTTCTTGGGTTTAAGAAATACAAAGACGAGCCCCCTTTTGATCCGAGCATGTTTGTTCACTTCCGGAAAAGAATCGGGAAAGACAAAATGGCCATGATCAATGAAGCTGTGGTGAAAAAGGCGATGTCCGAATCCCGAAAACCTGCGAAAAAAAAGCGATCGGGCAAAAAAGATGATGACCTGGACCCGCCCGGTTCGAAAAACAAAGGCAAGCTTCTGGTGGACGCCACCTGCGCGCCTTCGGACATCACATATCCCACAGACCTCAAATTACTCAACCATGCAAGAGAAAAGCGTGAAGAGATCATTGATGTATTGCATGAGCCGCTCAAAGGAAAACAAAAAAAGCCACGGACATACCGGAAAAGAGCTCGCAAGGAATTTCTCTCAGCGGCCAAAAGTAAAAGGCTGTCTGCAAACAAACGCCGAAAGGCCATCCGAAAGCAGCTGGGTTATCTGAGGCGCAACCTGAACACAATCGGGAAACTGTCCCGAAAAACATCTCTGACGGCGTTGAGCCGCAGGCAATACAAAGACCTTCTTGTGATCCACGAGCTGTTTCGTCAGCAGCAATGGATGTTTGACCACAGGGCAAAAAGAATAGACGACCGGATCGTGAGTATATCCCAGCTCCATGTCCGTCCCATTAAGCGGGGCAAAGCGGTCGTGTCAACGGAGTTTGGCGCGAAACTGTCGGCCGCCCTTGTGGAAGGCTTTGTTTTTTTGGATCGGATCGGCTGGGACAACTTCAACGAGTCAGGGGACCTGAAGGACCAGATCAAGGCGTATCGTTCCCGTTTCGGATTTTATCCCGAGTCCGTTCATTCGGACAGGATATACCGAACCCGGAAGAATCTCAGGTTCTGCAAGAAACACAGGATTCGGCTTTCAGGCCCCAGATTGGGCAGGCCTCCGAAGAACATTGACCCGAAGATGAAGAGACAGGCCCGCCAGGATGAGCTGGATCGAATTCCGATTGAGGGCAAATTTGGCCAGGGAAAACGCCGTTTCAGTTTGTCAAAGATTATGAGCAAGCTGCCGGGAACCTCGGAGACCGCCATCTCCATGTCGTTTCTGGTCATGAACATTGCGAAGTGGCTCAAAACCGCTCTTTTTTGTCTCTTTTTTCACTGCAAAAATGGGCTTGAATACGCGCTCAGTATCCCAAATTCAGGAAGTAAAAGGATGGCGACGCTATATGTGACAATCTGAGCCCTTTGGAAAGCTCTTATTCTCTGATTTTTAACTTGTTCAGGAAACCCTAATTGTTATATAAGGCCGCATAAACCATTTGATGATTTTTAAAGATGTGAATATTGGAGTCGGCGCCGGCCCCACATCAGGATTTTTATGGGTCATGCAGGAATGGCTTTCTTTGCTGTTTTCTTTTGGAAATTCCAATCTAAAAGACGCTCTTTTCTTGTTTTTCATGATTGTCACTTTTCCATTAAAATTTATTGATATTTTAATGGAAAAACACCCTATGGCAGAAACAATAAACAGTGGTTTTTATATCCATGCGAGAAAAAAAAATTCCGTTTAACAAGCCATTTGTCGTCGGCAGGGAATTGTATTACATCGCCAAAGCGGTTATGGAAAAAAGACGGCTTTCCGGAGATGGTTTTTTTACACGGCAATGCCACTCATGGCTTGAGAAAACCCTTCAATGCCCGAAGGCTTTTATCACCCATTCCTGCACCGCCGCTCTGGAAATGGCCGCGATTCTTTGCGGCATTGAGCCCGGCGACGAAATCATCATGCCCTCCTATACATTTGTGTCAACCGCAAACGCTTTTGTGTTGAGGGGAGGGGTTCCCGTCTTTGTGGATATCAGATCCGATACTTTGAATATGGATGAAACAAAAATAGAAGAAGCGGTGACAGACAAAACAAAGGCCATCGTTGTGGTTCATTACGCGGGTTTTGCCTGTGAAATGGATTCTATTATGTCCATTGCCAAAAAACACAATTTGTTTGTGATTGAAGATGCCGCCCATGCGCTTCTTTCGACATACGAAAACAACTTTTTAGGAACCATTGGCGATTTGGGAACTCTCAGCTTTCATGAAACAAAAAATATCATAAGCGGCGAAGGCGGAGCTTTGCTTATTAACAACAAGAAATTTATCGAACGGTCTGAAATTATATGGGAAAAAGGAACCAATAGGAAAAAATTTTTCCGGGGGGAAGTGGATCAATACACATGGGTGGATATAGGATCGTCATACCTGCCCGGCGAAATAACCGCCGCTTTTCTCTACGCGCAACTTGAGAACGCTGAAAAAATTATCGCCAAAAGATGTGAGCTTTTTAATTTGTACCATCAATTGTTAAATCCTTTGGAAGATAGAAATTTTATTCGTGTGGCCAAAAGAGATCCTCAATCTTTGAAGAATAATGGGCACATTTTTTATATTATTGCCAAGAACGCCCAGGAGCGAACGCGATTAATCAAACGACTGCGGGAAAATAATATCACGGCGGTTTTTCATTATGTCCCTCTTCATTTATCGCCTGCCGGAAAAAAATATGGCAGGAGCGTTGGCGATCTGCCGAATACTATTGAATTGAGTGAAAGAGTTTTGCGCCTGCCTTTATTCTATGAAATGGAGGATAGTCAGGTTTATGAAGTTGTTTCAGCGATAAAGAATTTTTATTCAAAGCGGGATATGTCGATAAAAATGAATACGCAATTAAAAAAACAGTCTAAGATAATACCTGGGGGGCGTCCGCTGGAAATGGCGAAGATGGATATAAGGAAAACAGGAGAAAAACAGTGAGAAAAGCCTTTATCACAGGAATCACAGGCCAGGACGGGTCGTATCTCGCAGAGTTTCTTTTGGAAAAAGGGTATCAAGTATTCGGTTTTGTCAGAAGAGTCGCTTTGGAGGACAAACGCCATCGAATGGGAAGAATCCTTCACCTGCTGGATGATATTGAAATTCTTTCCGGTTCCCTTGAAAGTTATCCTTCCATATACAAGGCGATCTCCGCCAGCAGACCGGATGAAATATATCATCTCGCGGCCCAGAGTTTTGTGACATACAGCTTTGACGATGAGTTTTCCACGTTGCAGTCCAATATAAACGGTGTTCATTATATTCTCTCCGCTGTTTTCGACATCGTTCCCGCCGCTAAATTTTATTTTGCGGCAAGCAGCGAAATGTTCGGCAAGGTTCATGAAACGCCGCAGAATGAAAATACCATTTTTCACCCGAGATCCATTTATGGGATATCAAAAGTGGCGGGATTTGATCTGACGAGAAATTACAGGGAAGCCTATGGCCTTTTCGCTTGCAATGGCATACTGTATAACCATGAGTCTCCCAGGCGGGGATTTGAATTTGTGACACGGAAGATCACATCTCATGCCGCGATGATCAAAGAAGGGTTGACGGACAAACTGGAGCTGGGAAATCTTCACGCAAAAAGGGACTGGGGCCACGCAAAAGATTATGTCAGGGGCATGTGGTTGATGCTGCGGCAGGAAGTCCCGGAGGATTATGTCCTTTGCAGCGGAGCAACCCATTCTGTCCGGGAATTTTGCGACAAAGCATTTGGATTTCTGGACATGGATTATCGGGATTTTGTGGTCTTGGATGAAACGCTTTTCAGACCTGCGGAAGTTGATGTTCTTTTGGGGGATTGTTCCAAAGCAAAAAAAAATCTTGAGTGGGCCCCTTCGGTTTCTTTTGATCAGTTGATAGAAGAGATGGTGTCAAACGATCTGGAGAATATCAGGCGACAGACGGCGCTCAACTCCAAATAATCAATTTTTGGAAAGCGGGGCGAACTCTTTGCGTCTTTGGCATCCGCTGATAAAAGGGTGGGAGGCGGCCAGGCATGTGGCGATCAGAAAACCGCGTGACACATTTTTTTGCCGCTTTTTGCCGCGCAATCAAAAAAAAGCTGGTCACTTTTAAATGAATGGGCTATGTTCCCTTGATTGTTTTTGGGGCGTCTGTCCTGTTCACAGAGACGGCCCTCATTTCGCCCAAAAGCGTTGGGGGCGGCCCGGAGAATCGCTTACAGAAAAAGATAACCAATAAAATAAGGAAAACGTTTATGAACGTCCCTCTTCTCGACCTCAAAGCCCAGTACCGGACCATTAAAGACGAAGCCCTGAAAACGGCCGAAGAAATATTTGAGAGCCAGTATTTTATCCTGGGCCCCCATGTGGCGAACCTGGAGGCCCGGATCGCCGAGTATTGCCGAACCCCTTTCGCCTGCGGCGTTTCATCGGGCACCGACGCGCTTCTGATATCGCTCATGGCGGCGGAAATCGGGGAAAAAGACCGGGTCATCACCACTCCCTACACGTTTTTCGCCACCGCCGGGGCCATCTCCCGGACCGGCGCCCGGCCGGTTTTCGCGGACATTGACCCCGAGACCTACAACATTTCCCCGGCCCATGTCCAAAATGTTTTAGACGACATGAGCGCCGAGGAGAGGGCCCGGGTCAAGGCCATCATCCCGGTTCATCTCTACGGCCAGTGCGCCGATATGGACCCGCTCCTTGAAATCGCCGAAAAATATTCCCTCACGGTCATCGAGGACGCGGCCCAGGCCATCGGCGCCGAATACAAGGGAAGGCGGGCCGGGTCCATGGGGGATTTCGGATGTTTCTCCTTTTTTCCGTCCAAGAACCTGGGGGCCTTCGGAGACGGGGGGGTGGTGACCGCCTGTTCGGAAAGCATGGACCAGCGGCTCAAGACCCTGCGGGTTCATGGGTCCCACCCGAAGTATTATCACAGCCTCATCGGGGGAAATTTCAGGCTGGACGAACTCCAGGCCGCCATGGTGGCCATCAAGCTCAAACGTCTGGACCAGTGGACCGAGGCCCGGGCCGCCAACGCGGCCCATTACCGGGCGCTTTTCAAAAGCCGGGGGCTTGACGGCGTCATCCGGACACCGGTGGAAAAAGAAAGCCGCCACATCTACAACCAGTTTGTCATACGAACGCCGGACAGAAGGGACGGGCTTCGGGACTTTCTTTTGAAAGAGGAAATCGGAAACGAAATTTACTACCCGGTCCCCCTGCATCTTCAGGAATGCTTTCGCTTCCTGGAATATCAAAAAGGGGATTTCCCCGAATCCGAGCGCGCCGCCGACCAGACCCTGGCCCTGCCCATCTACCCGGAGCTTTCCCGGGAGGCGCGGGAATACATTGTGGACAAAATCAAGGCGTTTTATCAATAAGAAAGAAGCGGGGGCCGAATGGAAGGCGGGCACCATCTCATACTGGGGGAGTTGACCGACATTTTGACCGGGGAAACCATTCCCGACACCCACGACGAAAGATACCGGCAAAAGATCGCCTCCATCCTTTTGCGGCAAAAGGGATATTCAAAGGATGACATCCGCTCCAGGCGTGAAATCATGGTGGCCGCCGGGGAGAAGAGGGCGATTTTAAAGGTGGATTTTGAGATTTTTTCCGGGGAAAAAACCCTCATGGTCATCCAGTACGGCCCCGGCTCGCTTCTGACCCGACGCCGTCCGGCGCTGGCCCTGGCGCGTCTGGCGGCCCGGGGGGAGGTCCCGGTGGTGGTGGTCACAAACGGGGAAGACGCCGAGATACTCGACGGACAAACCGGCGAGGCGTCGGCCCGGGGGCCGGGGGCCATTCCCTCCCGGCGGGCGCTTTTCGAAAAATGGGAAGACCGGCCCCTGGCGTCTTTGGATGAAACACGCCTGGATTTGGAGGGGAGAATCGCCTACGCCTATGAGGTGGACGGGGCGTGTCCGTGCGACGACAGTATCTGCCGGCTTTAAATCCTTGACGGCATCGTCAAAAATGCGTCACAGCGCTTATTTTTAATTGAGGAATGCCACCCTTGTCTTTCCCCTATGGAGTCTGCCATCCGTCGCCCGTCGCCTGGGGCATGGTGAGCTGGTAACTCGCGCCCCTGGGGCATCGGCCGCTTTGGTCCGTCACCGTGATGACGACGGCGCTGTCGGGGTCGCCGGTGATGGCGACGTTGGCGCACCCGTTGGCCGGGGCAAAACCGTCCAGATCGGCGCACGCGGGCAGGGCGGTCTGGGTCGGGTCGGAAAAATGCTCCGCCAGGGCGGTGGCCACATTTTTGGCGTCGGTTTCCGCGTGGGCGCAAAAGCCCCGGTTTCGAGAGGCGATCAGATTCGGGATGGCGATCAGCGCCAGAATGCCGATAATGGCGATCACGATCATCAATTCAATCAGGGTAAATCCTTTTTCCCGGTGAGTCATGTTCATTTCCTCCAAGAAGCGTTGAATCCGTTGTTCAGATGGAACGGTTCATATCAAGCGCCTGATTTTGTGTCAAGGGAAACTGTGGGAATATTGTCCGCAGACTCCGGAAAGGGAAAGGGCCGGCCGGATGAAATCCGGTCGGCCCTTAAGGAGGAAAATAGAAAAAAAATTATCAGATTGTATTTATATAGATGCAAAATCGGCGCCACAATCAAAAAAATAACGAAAAAAATAAATATTTTTTTATCTTTTTTAAAATCAAATAGATACCCATGCCTCTTTTGGGGGCGCCCCAGAGCGTCGGCGGCTGGGGGCCTGCTTTTCACGAAATGTGTTTCCAAATGGAAACCGATGTGTTTCCGTTTGGAAACACTCTGTGAGATTTTTTCTACGTGATCTCGTATTTTTTCATTTTTTTGCTCAGTCCGCTTTTGCCGATTCCCAAAAGCCCGGCCGCCTGGGACTGCACATTGTCCGAGAGCCTCAGCGCCCGCTGGATCATTTTTTTCTCGATGGCGGAAAGGGTTTCAACCAGTTTGGCGTCCTCGGGTATGCCTTCCACGCCGGGCGTCTCGCCCAGGTTTTCCATGAAATCCTTGGGCAGATCCGACGCGGTGATGGTTTCCCCGGGGCAAAGGATCATGGCCTGCTCGATCACGTTTTCCAGCTCCCGGATGTTTCCCGGCCACCGGCACTGGTCAAAAAGCCGCCCCACTTCCGGATCCACACCGAGAACGGGCCGGTTTAAATGCCTGTGCTCGGCGTATTTTTTGATGAAATGATCCGTGAGGAGCCGGATGTCCTCTTTGCGCTCCCTTAAGGGGGGGAGCCCGATTCTCACCACGTTGAGCCTGAAGTACAAATCCTCCCGGAAGCGTCCGGCTTCCATTTCATCTTTGAGACGTTTGTTGGTGGCGGCGATGAGCCGGATGTCGATGGAAATGGTTTTCACCCCGCCCACCCGCTCAAAAACCCTTTCCTGGAGAATGCGGAGCAGCTTGACCTGGAGGTAGGGGGTCAGCTCGCCGATTTCGTCCAGAAACAGGGTCCCGGTGTCCGCCATCTCAAAACGGCCTTTTTTCATGGCCGAGGCGCCGGTGAAGGCCCCCCGCTCATGGCCGAACAGCTCGCTTTCCAGAAGATTTTCGGCCAGGGCGCCGCAGTTCACCGCGATAAAGGGCCGGTCGCGCCTGGGGCTGTTGAGATGAATGGCGCGGGCCACCAGCTCTTTTCCGGTTCCGCTGTCGCCTTCGATTAAAACCGTGGCCGGCGCGGGCGCCACCTTGCGGATGGTTTCAAAAATATCGCGCATGGCCTTGCTTTTGCCGATGATGCTGCCGAAGCCGTAGCGGGAGCTGGCGTCGCTGATCAGGCGGCGGTTTTCCTTCACCACCCTGAACATGGCGATGGCCTTGTGGATGTAAACCAGGAGCTGCTGGTTGTCAAAGGGCTTCTGGAGAAAGCTGTAAGCCCCTTTCTGCATGGCCTCCACCGCCTTTTCCACTGTGCCGTGGGCCGTCATCATGACCACCGGAAGATCGGGGTCCGTCTCTTTGATTTTTTCAAGGAGGGCGATGCCGTCCATGGAGGACATTTTCATATCCGTTAAAATCAAATCCACGTCCGAGTGGCGCAGGATGTCCAGGGCCTCGGCGCCGCTGTTGGCCGAAAGGGCCTCAAAACCCTCTTCCTCCAGCACCGCGCTCAACACCCGGGTGTAGTTTTTTTCGTCGTCGACAATGAGAATGGTTTCCATCTTTATGTGTCCTGTCGGATGGGAAGCTCAACCGCCACAGTCGAGCTTTTCCCGGGATTTTTTTGAAACCAGGCCTTGCCGTTGTGGGCCTCGATGATATTTTTCACGATTCCCAGCCCCAGGCCCGTTCCCTTTTCCTTGGTGGTGAAAAACGGGGACCAGATTTTTTCCATGAGGTCATCCGGGGGGGCCTGCCCGGAATCCGTGATTTTCACCCGGACAAAATCCGGGCCTTTTTCCAGCTCAACCCTGATCTCTCCGCCGCCGGGCATGGACTGCATGGCGTTGATGAACAGATTGAGAAACGCCTGGTAAAGCATGGCCGAATCGGCCATGATCTCGCCCGCGTCCGTTTGGCTTTCCATGGAGACGCGGTGTCCCTGCTCGCGGAGCTGGGGGGAAAGGAAGGCGATGTTTTTTTCCAGTATGTCCTGGATCCGGCACTGGGCCATCTGGGGAATTTTGGGCTTGGCAAAATCCAGGAAGTCCGTGATGATGTGGTTGAGTCGGGCCGATTCCTCCACAATAATTTTGGGCAGGACGTCCGACACGCCGGTTTGGGCGATTTTTTTCTTCAAAAGCGCGGCCGAGCTGGTGATGATCCCCAAAGGGTTCCGGATTTCATGGGAGATCACGGCGGTCATTTCCCCGATGTAAGACAGATGCTCGGCCCGGGCCAGGCGCTCTTTGAGGGCCATCCGCTCTTCCGCCCGGATCTGGATGATTTTTTCCCCCCGTTTCACCACGTACAGAAGGGTGAGAAAAAGCAGGCCCATGACGACGCCGGATGTGATGATGACCAGTATCTGGAATTTGGCGATGGCCTGGTAGTCGCCGGAGACATCCTGCACGATCTCAAACACCCCCATGATGCCCCCCGAGACCCGGCGCAGGGCCTTTTCGGCCTGGAGCGGGGCGAAGGTGATCATTTTGCTTTCTTTGGGAATCCCCAAAAGGATCTCAAACAGGTTGCCCCGCTGCACGAGCTTGGTGGTGGCCACGCCGCCCAGGGCCTTCTTGTAGCCGGCGGCCTCCACATTTTTTCCCCCCACCCGGCTTTTGTCAAAACTGTAGGAGATGTAGCTGCTCATGTTGTAGATGTTGACCATCTCCACATTGAAGCTGTGCAGGGTGTTGCGCACCACATTGTCCATCCGGGTGAACTGATCGGGATTTCTGAGCTTGATGGCGCCGAATTTGAAGAGCACCGGCACCACAAACTGCTGAAAGACCTGGTGGTTTAAGTTTTCCACCAGCAAAAGCGCGTAATCCTCACTTTTTTCCAGCTGCATTTTCCGGGCCCAGTGGATATTGAGCACCGCCAGAATGGAGGCCCCGAGGAAAATTCCGGCCAGGCTGAACAAGGTGAAATACTTCACCAGTCTGAACGGTTTGGATTTTTCCCCGGATTTTTTTTTCAGCATGGGCGTTAAGCGGCTAGCCTCCTCCTATTTGAGGGAAATGGGGATGTTGGAAATCAGCGTTTTGATGTCCTCATCTGAAAAATGAATGCCGGCGCCGATGAAAAAAGACTCCCGGCCCTCTTCGCTGATGAAATCGTCAAACCCCGCGGACAGGTAAAGGGGCTTGAACGGGGAATAGAGGGTTTTGAATTTCAGGTGGGGGTTTTGGTCGGAATCGAAATCAAACGCCTCGATGGTGAGCGTTAAACGGTCGTCAAAAAAGTGGTAGTCGGCCCCGAGCCCTCCTGTGGATTCGAAAAAGCCCCCCCTCAAAACCAGGTCGTAATACCGTTTGGCGATTTGGGCGGAGAATTTCAGCGCGTCCCGCTCCGTCTTGACCTCCCGCTCGGACAAGGATATCCCGCCCACGGTCCGGTCAAACTCCGTGACCGTGTCCCGACCGGCCGGGTCCCCCACGAGCTGGAACAGGTAATGCTTGTCCTCCCGGGGCTGGAGGCGCAGCGTCAGGTAAGACTTCACGTCCTGGCTGTCGCTTAAATATTCCCCGGTGTAGTCCAGCCAGGTCCGGTACCGGTCCTGCTGGGACAGATAGCGGTTCACGCCTCCCAGGGCCGTGTTAAGGCTCTCCACCGTGTCGTCTTCGTTGATCAGCCTGCCGATGGAGCCCTGGCCTGAGTCGATTTTTTCAGAAATGCTTTTGACGCTGCCCGACACATCCGAAAGCTCGGCCAGAAGGGTGTTCAGGCTGTCTGAGGCTTTCCGGGCGTTTTGCACGGTTTCAGAGATGTCCCCCTGGTTTTCCTCCCCCAGCTCCTTGAGGGTCTGGGAAAAGGCGGCCAGGTTGGCGATGATTTTTTCCATGTTCGGGCCGGCCAGGGACTCTGAAAAATCGGCGATGTTGGAAATGGTTTCTCCCACGTCCGGGTCATTGAGCGCCTGGGAGAAATCCGCCATGTTGGCGATCAGCCTGGAGACGTCCTCATGGCTTTTTTGGGCCGTCCGGTTGAGGGTGTCGGTGAGCGCGTTTAAGTTGGTCATAATCCGGCGCATGGAATCGGCTCCCTGGGGGTTTCCAAACACGCCGGCCAGGGTCCCGCTGAGTTTTTTGACGTCCGCCATGATGTCTCCCAGGGACAAAAGCAGCTCGTCCAGCTCCATGGGGGAGACCACGTTTTGAATCATCTCCCCGGGCCGGATCCGGGATTCGGAGGCTCCCGGCTCGATCTCCACATACTTGTCCCCCAGGATGCCCCGGGTTCGGATGAAAGCCCGGGAGTCTTTGGCCAGAACGATCTCTTCATGAATGCGCAGGCCCACCCGGGCCTTTCCCCGGTCCAGGGAGATGGCGCCCACCCGTCCCACCTCCACGCCGGCCATTTCCACCTGGACATCCTTTGCCAGGCCCGAGGCGGAGTCGAAATAGACAAAGACTTCATAGGCGGTTTTTTTCACAAAAGCGGAGTTTTCCACCTTCACAGCCATAAATCCCAGGACCGCCAGTCCAATGAAGACAAACAGGCCGACTTTTGCCTCAGTGGTGAATGTTGACATTTTAACCGATAAACTCCTTTACAATGGGGTTGGCGGAGCGCTTGATTTCGCCGGGGGTTCCCGACTCGATGATTTTGCCCTGGTGGAGCATGGCCACCCGGCCCCCGATTCTTAATGTGGATTCGATGTCGTGGCTGATCACCACGCAGGTGGCGCCGGTTTCGCGCTGGGTTTTGACGATGAGATCGTCAATGGCGGCGCATCGTATGGGGTCCAGGCCGGTGGTGGGCTCGTCGAACAGGATGATCTTGGGGTCCAGGGCCAGCGCCCGGGCCAGGCCCGCCCTTTTCCGCATTCCGCCGGACAGCTCGGACGGCGTTTTTTTCAACACATTTTCAAGGCCCACCTGGGAAAGCTTTCGCTCCACCACGGCGTCAATCTCTTTTTGGGAAAGGCGGGTGTGCTCTTTTAGTGGAAACGCCACGTTTTCCCCCACGGTCATGGAATCGAAAAGGGCCGCGTCCTGGAAAAGCATGCCGAACTTTTTTCTGACGTCTAAAAACGCTTTTTCGCCAAGCCCGGTGATTTCCACGCCGTCCACATAAATTTCCCCGGAATCGGGCTTTAAAAGGCCGATGATGTGTTTTAAAAGGACGCTTTTGCCGCCCCCGCTGGCCCCGATGATGACGTTGATTTCAGACGCTTCGATGTGAAGGTCCAGATCGTTGAGCACCACCTGGTCCCTGAATGATTTTTTGACTTTAATAAAATCGATCATGGCGTTAAAACATGGCCGCTGTGAGGAAATAGTCGCTGATCAATATGCACACGGAAGACAGAACCACGGCCTGGGTGGCGGCGGCCCCCACTCCCTTGGCTCCCCCGGAGGCGTAATAGCCTTTGTAGCACCCGATGAGGGTCAGCAGGAGCCCGAAGACCATGGATTTGATCAGACCGCTGAAAATGTCGTCCATGCCCACGTATTCGATGATTTTGGCGACAAATATTCCTGAATTGATCCCCAGAACGCGCACCCCCACGAAATATCCTCCCAAAACGCCGACAAAGTCGCAGATCACGGTGAGCGCCGGCAGCATGAGGACGCCGGCGACGACCCTTGGCATGACCAGGTACTGGACGGGGTTCACCGACATGGAATGAAGGGCGTCAATCTGTTCGTTGACCCGCATGGCGCCCAGCTCGGCGGCCATGGCCGAGCCCGCCCGGGCCGTGACCATCAGGGCCGCGAACACGGGGCCCAACTCCCGGGTCATGGCCAGGGCCACGGTGGAGCCCACCAGGCTTTCCCCCCCGAACATTCTGAATCCGTAGTAGGACTGCAACGCCAGCACCGCGCCCGTGAAGGCCCCGGTGATGATAATAATCACCAGGGAATGGACGCCCACAAATTCCATCTGCGCGAATATGACGCGAATCCGGAAGGGCGGCCGGCACATCCATGCCAGTGCGGAGAAAAGAAGGAAGAGCATCCTTCCAGCCTCTTGAAGCGCATAAATGACGGGCCTTCCCGCAAACTCCAGCAGTTTGGTCATGTCGATTGAACCCTAATATCTTTTTTCCCGGATTCTCGCGGCCTTTCCTCTCAGTTTTCTCAAATAGTAGATCTTGGAGCGGCGGACCCGACCACTCGTGACCAGCTCCACCTTGTCGATGATGGGGGAATGAAGCAGAAAGACGCGCTCCACCCCGACGCCGTATGACACCTTTCGGACGGTGAAGGTGGCGTTGGCCGAGCTTCTGCGCTTGCTGATGACCACGCCCTGGAAGATCTGGATGCGCTCCTTTTCCCCTTCCTTGATTTTTACGTGAACTTTCACCGTGTCCCCGGCTTTGAAGGGGGGAATATCCATTCTTATCATTTCTTTTTTGATGTGTTCCAGCTTTTCCATGATTTCCTCCGAAAAGGATCCCTCCCGGAAGCGTTTGTCCTGAAGGGTCCTGATCTATCTTGCTTGTTTTTTTCGATGGGCCGTGTTCGGCCCCTGTTTTTTGTTTTTAATTGACGCGCCGGCTTCCCGGCCCGGCGAGCCGGTCCAGTATAATGGCCGCCGCGCATCTCACCGGCAGGTGATTGTAATCCCCGCGCCCTTTGATGGGCGACAGAACATGGTCCGCGGCCCGGAAGCACTCGTCGGCCAGGCCCCAGGCGGTTCCGAAAACCAGCAGGCAGGGCTCGCCGGCCGCCAGTTTTTCCCTGAGGGCGCCGAAACTCAAATTCGCCCGGTCCGCGTCAGCCGTTGTGGCCACCACCCGGGGCTTTTGGCCCCGGCGGCGGGCGATGTCTGAAACGGCCGCCTCCAGGGAGTCGGCGATTTCAGCCAGGTCCAGCGCCTCTTTCCTCATGGGGTTGTAAACCCCGCCGGGGCCGGAGGTCCAGTGCTCCAGAATCCGGCGGCCCAGCTCCCGCTGATCGGACAGGGGCGTGACCACATAAAATTTTCGAGCCCCGTATGTCCGGGCCAGCCTGGACATGTCGTGCAAATCCAGGTTGGTCAAAGCCGAGGCGATGGTCTTCCCGTTTTTACCGGCCACCGGGTAATGGGCCAGGGCCATGTAAAGATTCAAGGATTCGGTCAATGTTTCCGCGCCATTTTTTAAGAATCTTTGTTTCCATCTCATCCGGGGGCCTTTTTTCCAAAAGGTCGGGCTTGTTGATCAGGGTGTGGGCCAGAGACATCTCCGCGCGCCACATCTTGATTCGCCCATGATCGCCCGACAGCAAAACACCGGGTGTCTCGCTTCCCTCAAAGACCCGGGGCCGGGTGTACTGGGGATGCTTGAGCCGGTCGTTTGAAAAAGAGTCTTCCAAAGCCGACTCCCGGCTTCCCAGGGCGCCGGGAATCATTCGGACCACCGAATCCATCAGAATCATGGCGGCGGTTTCCCCGCCGCTCAGCACGTAGTCGCCCACGGATATCTCATCATCGATGTGATGTTCCCGCAGGCGCTCGTCCACCCCTTCGTATCGTCCGCAGACCAGGATCATCCCTTCGAGGCCCGCGAGTTTTTCCACAAGACCCTGGTCCAGGGTCCTGCCCTGGGGGGTCAAAAGAACCCGTCTGGCCCCCGGGGCTTTTTCCATGGCGCGGCCCATGGCCCGGGCGATGGGATCGGGCTTCATCACCATGCCGCATCCGCCGCCGTAAGGCCGGTCGTCGGCCGTCCGATGTTTTCCCTCGGCGCAGTCCCGGATGTCAATGGCCCGGGCCCTGATTTTTCCGTTTGAAACGGCCCTTCGGATGATGCCGTGCTCCCAGAACGCGTCAAACATGCCGGGAAACAGGGTCAGGACAATCAAATCCATTTTTCGCTTATTCCCGGCCGGATACGTCCGGATCCAGCCCGGGGGGGAGCTTCACCGTCATTTTTTTGTTTGTCTCATCCACTTTCAGAACAATGGACTCCAGGGCCGGAATCAGGATTTCCCCCGCGTTTTTTTCGGCGTTTTCCCCGGATGGGGTCCGGATCACATACACATCCGCGCTTCCCGTCTCAATGATGGAGGAAAGCTTCCCCAAAAGACGGCCGTCTTCCCTGAACACATCCATGCCCATGAGATCCGCCCAGTAATAAGAGCCGGGCCCAGGATCGGGAAGGTCCGAGCGCCTCGCGATGATCTCCCATCCCTTCAGGGACTGGGCGCTTTCCCGGGAGTTGATTTCCTGAAGCGACAGCAGGACGGTTTTCTTGTTGGGCCTGGCGTCCACGGCCTCAAACCATTCGATTCGGCCCGAAGGCCCCCTCAGGGCCACAGGGGAAGGCGTCTCAACGGCGGAGCCTGAAAAAAAAAGGGCTTTTAAAAGGCCCTTCAAACCGTGCGGGCCCAAAATTTTCCCCACCGCTATCCAACGCATGTCATCCTTGAAATTATTCAATAATCTCAAGAACCGACCGCTTTTTGATCTTGGCTGAGGCGGCGCCCAGTATGGTTCGGATGGATCGGGCGGTTCTTCCCTGTTTTCCGATGATTTTCCCCAGGTCCTCTTTGGCCACTTGCAGTTCGATCACAGACGTCTGGTTTCCTTCAATCTCCGACACCACCACTTCTTCCGGATTGTCCACAAGAGCTTTTGCGATGTAAGCGATCAGGTCTTTCATAACTCCGTCTCCTTTCATAGCTGCGTTAGACTCTTAAGGCGCGCGGTTTCGCCGTCCCGGAAAATCGGTTTTTTAAAAACCTTTAAACGGGAAGGGCGGTTTTTTTCAAAAGGCTTCGGACGGTGTCGGACGGAGACGCCCCTTTGCTGATCCAGTATTCCACCCGATCCTCTTTGATGTTGATCTCAGGAGGATCGTAAAGGGGATTGTATGTTCCCAGTATCTCAAGAAATCTCCCGTCCCGGGGAAATTTTCCGTCCGCCGCCACCACCCGGTAAAACGGCTTTTTTTTCGCGCCGTGTCTGGCCAGTCTGATTTTTACCGACATATTGTTCTCCTTCTGTTAAAACGGCAGCATATTCCGGGGAATGCCCCGCATGCCGCCTTTGTTTATTTTCTTAAGCATTTTAAGCATGTTTGAATAATCTTTCAAGAGTTTATTCACTTCCTGTATCCTAACGCCGCTGCCTTTGGCGATTCTTTTCCGGCGGCTTCCGTTGATCAGGGTGTGCCGCCGCCGCTCCAAAGGCGTCATGGAGTTGATGATGGCCTCGGTCCGGTCCATGGCCTTTTCATCTATTTTTAAATTTTTCAGGGCTTTGTTGTTCCCAAGGCCCGGGATCATGCCCAGCGTTTCGGTGAGGGACCCCATTTTTTTCACCCGGCCCAGCTGGTCCCGGAAGTCTTCCAGGGTAAACCGGTTTTTCCTGATTTTTTTCTCCAGGTCCGCCGCCGTCTTCTCGTCCACGGATTCCTGCGCCCTTTCAATGAGGGTCAGCACGTCTCCCATGCCCAGTATCCGGGACGCCATCCGGTCCGGGTGAAAGGGCTCCAGGTCCTTGAGCTTCTCCCCGGACCCGATGAACTTGATGGGCTTTCCGGTGACCGACTTGATGGACATGGCGGCCCCGCCCCGGGCGTCCCCGTCCATCTTGGTGAGGATGACGCCGTCCATGTCCAGGGCCTGGTCAAAAGAGGCGGCGCTTTTCACCGCGTCCTGGCCGGTCATGGCGTCCGCCACGAAAAGGATATCCGACGGTTTCACGGCTTTTTTAACGCGGATCAGCTCGTCCATGAGCGCCTCGTCCACGTGGAGGCGGCCCGCCGTGTCGATGATCATCACGTCCAGCGACTCGGCGGCGCAGCGCGACATGGCCTGGACGCAGATTTCCACAGGGTCCGTTCCGGGCTCGGGCGAAAAAACCGGGATGGAGATCTGGTCCCCGATTTTTTGAAGCTGGTCCACGGCCGCCGGGCGATACACGTCCGCCGGAACCAGGAAGGGTTTTTTGCCCTGTTTCCGGAGATAAAGGGAAAGCTTTCCGGCGGTGGTGGTCTTCCCGGCGCCCTGGAGCCCGGCGAGCATCACGACGGCCGGGGCCCTGCCCGAGGTGTTCAAAGGGGCCCGGTTTTCCCCCATGAGACGGGTCAGCTCCTCGTTGACGATTTTGACCACCTGCTGCCCCGGCGTCAGGCTTTCCATGACTTCTTTTCCCAGGGACCGTTTCCGGATGTCCGCGATGAACACTTTGACGACTTTGTAGTTCACGTCGGCCTCAAGCAGGGCCATCCGGACTTCTTTTAAACCCTCCTCAATGTTTTTTTCACCCAGGGACCCGCGTCCTTTGAGTTTTTTAAAAACCGCGTTGAATTTTCCGCTCAGGCTGTCAAACATGCGCCGCCACAGGCTCCGTTGTTTTTATTTTTTGAAAAACCGTTGTTTTTATTTTTTGAAAAAAAAGATCAAAAAATTTACAAGAGGCTAAAAATAGTTTATAAGCATGGTCATGTCAAGAAAAATAATAGAGACCCCGGGGGACGGCGAAAGGCCCCCCGCCGGGCAAAGGGACGGCCGAAGAGACATCAAGGACCTGTCAAAGGACGAGCTGTCCGAATGGATGGACCGGCATGGCATGGAGCCGTACCGGGCCGGGCAGATACTGAAATGGATTTACAGCGAGCAGATGGACGATTTTTCCCGGATGACCAACCTGAAAAAAAGCCTCCGGGCGCTTCTGGACGCGCATTTTGTCAGCGACCGGCTCAGGCTGGAAAAGGTCCGGGAGTCCGGGGACGGCTCCAAAAAATTCCTGTTCGGCCTTAAAGACGGAAACCGGGTGGAGAGCGTGCTCATTCCCGGGAAAAACCGATATGCCGTGTGCGTGTCCACCCAGGCGGGATGCGCCCAGGGATGCCGGTTCTGCCGCACGGCCCGATCTGGTTTGACAAGAAATCTGTCCGCCGGAGAAATCGTGGGCCAGGTCCGGGATATCCTGAACATGCCGCCTCCGGATTTTCCCATCGCCAACGTGGTCATGATGGGCATGGGTGAGCCTCTGGCCAATTACGGCCCGGCGATCACGGCCCTGAATGTCCTGACGGACCCGTCCGAGGGACTGAAGTTCGCCCCGAGGAAAGTCACCGTGTCCACCTCCGGGGTGGTCCCGGGGATAGACGACCTGGGCCGGGACAGCCGGGCGAATCTGGCCGTTTCCTTAAACGCCTCCGACAACCCCACCCGGAGCATGCTCATGCCCGTGAACCGAAAATACCCCATTGAGGCGCTGCTGGAGGCATGCCGCCGCTATCCGCTGACTCCCAGGCGCCGGATCACATTTGAGTACATCCTGATCCGGGGGGTCAACGATTCCGATGAAAACGCCCGGGCGCTGTCGGCCCTTCTTTCCGGGGTTCGATCCAAAATCAACCTGATCCCGTTCAACGTCTTTCCGGGATCGCCCTTTAAGCGCCCGGACGATTCGGCCATTGAGCGGTTTCGGGAAATACTGGTTGAAAAAGGCCACACGGCCATCACCCGGCGAAGCCGGGGGCAGGATATTTCAGCGGCGTGCGGCCAGCTGAGCGCCGACGCGGCCGGGTCCTGATTTTGCCCTGATTTTGATAAATGAAGGCGGATTTTGAAAGTGTTTGACAAGGGTCGGCGCGAGTCTGTAAATATGGTTGGAATAAGCCGGTTTATAATAATAAGATAAACTCGTAAAAAATTACGGGACAGCGTCGTAAAAAATTCGATATACAAGGCGTAGTGGTTATTTTTAATTGAGGCAATACATGTGGTATGCCTCGATTAAAAATAAGCGCTGCAACGCCGTAGATCGGAGTTTTTACGATGCTGTCAAATAAGGAGGAGCCCCATGCCGAAAATTGTCTTGTCAGTCCCCAACATTTCGTGCGGCCACTGCGTCATGTCCATCAAAAATGAGATCGGAGAAATCCAGGGGGTGTCGTCGGTGGACGGAAACCCGGAGGAAAAAACCATTTCCGTGGACTTCGACGCCCCGGCCGGGGAAGCGTCCATCCGGGAAAAACTCAAAGAAATCCATTACCCGGCAAAGTAGGCCGACCATGGAAAAAAAAGTCTCCATCCCCATATCCGGGATGACCTGCGCCAACTGCGCCATGAACATTGAGCGGGCGCTGGGCAAAACGCCGGGCGTGTCGTCGGCCGCGGTGAACTTCGCCTCCGAGGAGGCCGGCGTGGTCTATGACGCGGACGCCGCCGGTGTGTCTGATCTTGTGGCCGCCATTGAAAAGGCCGGGTTTTCCGCCATCCTTCCCGGCGAGGGAGAGGACGCGGAAGACGCCGAGGCCCGCGCCAGGCGCGAGGAGATCCGGGAGCAGACCCGCAAATTCCTGGTGGGCCTGGTGTTTTCCCTTCCCCTGTTTGCGCTGAGCATGGCCCGGGATTTCGGGCTCACAGGCGCCTGGAGCCACGCCCCCTGGGTGAGCGGGCTGTTCATGGCCCTGGCCACGCCGGTCCAGTTTTACACCGGGTGGGACTACTATGTGGGGGCGTGGAAAAATTTGAAAAACAAAACCGCCAACATGGACACCCTGGTGGCCATGGGATCTTCCGCCGCCTATTTTTACTCCGCGGCCCTTCTGGCGGCGCCGGTTCTGGGCGACCATGTCTATTTCGAGACGTCGGCGGTCATCATCACCCTGATCAAACTGGGTAAAATGCTGGAGTCCCGGGCCAAGGGCCGCGCCGGGTCCGCCATTCGAAAGCTGATGGACCTGGCCCCCAAAACCGCGATTCTTTTGACGGACGACGGCAAAGAGAAAAAAATTCCCCTGTCCGCCGTTCAAAAAGGCGATGTCCTGGTGATCAAGCCCGGGCAGAGCGTTCCGGTGGACGGCCGCGCGAAGTCCGGGGAATCCACGGTGGACGAGTCCATGTTCACCGGCGAGCCGGTTCCGGTGGACAAGGCCGAAGGCGATCCTTTGACCGGCGGCTCCATCAACCAGCGGGGCCTTCTGGTCATGGAGGCCGAGCGCGTGGGAAAGGACACCGCGCTCGCCGGAATCATCAAGCTCGTCCGGGACGCCCAGGGAAGCAAGGCGCCCATCCAGGCCCTGGCCGACCGGGTGGCGGCGGTGTTTGTCCCGGTGGTCATCGGCGTGGCTTTTTTGACCTTCGCCATATGGTGGATGGCCTCGGGCGATTTTGTGGCGGCCATGGTCCGCATGGTGGCGGTTCTGGTCATCGCCTGTCCGTGCGCCCTGGGGCTCGCCACTCCCACGGCCATCATGGCCGGCTCGGGAAAGGGCGCTGAAAAAGGGGTTTTGTTTAAAAGCGGCCAGGCGCTGGAAAGCGCCGCCTCCATTGACGCGGTGGCGCTGGACAAAACCGGCACCCTGACCGTGGGAAAACCGGCCCTGGCCGATATCCTTCCGGCGCCCGGGGGGCCTTCGGAGACCGAGCTGCTGCGCCTGGCCGCCTCGGCGGAAAAAGGCTCGGAGCATCCGTTGGGGGAGGCCATTGTCAGAGCGGCGGAAGAAAAGGGGCTGGCCCTTGGGGGCATGGAGAAATTCGAGGCGGTGAGCGGGCATGGCGTCTCAGCCCTTGTGGAGGGAAAAGCGGTCCGGGTGGGAAAACCGCGCTGGCTCCAGGCTCCGGGGTCGTCTTTTGACGTGATGGAAAGCGACATCGACCGCCTCCAGAGGCAGGGCAAAACCGCCATGCTGGTGGAGACAGACGGCCGGGCGGCCGGGATTCTGGCCGTGGCCGACACCCTCAAGCCCGACAGCAAGGAGGCGGTTTCCCGGCTTTTGAGACAAAATATCCATGTGACCATGATCACCGGGGACAATCCCCGGACCGCCGCCGCCATCGGCGCCCAGGCGGGCATTGACGACATCATGGCGGAAGTTCGCCCCGAAGACAAGTCCGCCCGGGTGAAAAGCCTCCAGGAAAAAGGCATGAAGGTGGCCATGGTGGGGGACGGAATCAACGACGCGCCGGCCCTGGCCGCGGCCGATGTGGGAATGGCCATCGGAACGGGAACCGATGTGGCCATTGAAACCGCCGACGTGATCCTGTCCGGCGGAAGCCTGACGGGCGTTCCCGGGGCCATCGCGTTGAGCCGGGCCACCATGCGGACCATCCGCCAGAATCTTTTCTGGGCTTTTTTTTACAACGCGGCGCTGATCCCCCTGGCGGCCGGGGCGCTGCACTCTTTTTCGTCTCTTCCCATGGGGCTCAGAAGCCTGCATCCCATCATGGCGGCTTTGGCCATGTCGCTGAGCAGCGTCACGGTGGTCTCCAACAGCCTTCGCCTTCGCCGGTTCCGGGATGAGGAGTGATTGGGAGATTTTTCCGATGAACTGTAAGGGTTCGCTCAAAAATTGGTTTATGAATGCGGTCATTGTGATGGTGGGGGTGTATGCGAATGAAAGGGCTTGGTAAAAGGGGACAGGCCGAAAGCGCCGCAATTGTATGACCGCTTTTAAGAACCGGCCGCCTCACAGCCTTCCATGATAATTTTTACAGTGAGTTATGTGTGGAAAAATCAACGACTATAAAGCATAACAGATACCTTATCTATTACAAAAGGGCCAGTCGGTTTGTGGAGGTCGCCCACATGCTGCACCTGTCATCCATATTGGGGCTGGCAAAATTTTTAGGCTTTGGAATTCTTTCGATATCTGCTCTGGAAAATGGCAGCCGACACTTTTTTTATATCTATGGATATTTTTCTGTGTTTGGTATTGTGTTGAGCTTGTTTGCCCAGATGGATGCTTACAGCCGGCTTCAAAATTATAAGCTTGCCAAGGATTTATTCTTTGAAAGAGGATTTCAAAAACGGGTTGCTAATCTGTTTGCCAGGTCACACTGTCAGCGTGAAGCGATAAAAATTGCCGCGATTGATCTGGGGATTATAGATGAACTAAATTCATATTATGCCAGCCTCGGATATCGATGGTTTCATTTAATTCCGGATATTGTTTTTCATAACCATAGAATTCTTTTCACATGGAAATTTTGGAAAAAAACATTGTTTGAAACCACTTACAAATCAAAATATTTTGCATGGTAGACGACGATAATAATGAACAGATACAGCTGGTATGCCTGTCAGTTTATCCTCTCTGGTGGGTCTTGGTTTTGTATTTTACAGGGACAAAATGGGGACAGGCCAAGGGTATTTCGGGTCGGACCAAGTTAAGCACCCAATATCAAAGAGTTTTGGTATTTATTTTGGCCTTAAAATGGGGCAATAATCAAGTTTTGTGGGCCAAAAAGACCGATATAGAAACAGAAAGAATGAAATGGCAAGAGCAAATAGGCACTATATCCCCGGATATGTCTGGCATTTAACACATCGCTGCCACAAAAGGGAATTCCTGCTCAAGTTTGCGAAAGACCGGAATCGTTGGATGCAATGGTTGTATAAGGCTAAGAAAAATTATGGTCTTATCATTTTGAATTACATGGCGACATCAAACCATACTCATCTATTGGTTTATGATCATGCGGGGCATGATGTTATCCCCAAATCAATCCAATTATTGGCTGGAAGAACCGGGCAGGAATACAACAACAGAAAAAAAAGAAAGGGGGCTTTCCGGCAGGATCGTTATCATGCGACTGCTGTGGAAACCGGCGAGTATCTAAAAAAATGTGTGGTTTATATAGATTTGAATATGGTTCGGGCGGGAACGATCAATCATCCTTCCCACTGGAAGTGGTCTGGGTATAACGAAATTCAGCGCCCAAAACGGAAAAACGCGCTGATTGATTACGAAAAGCTAAGGGAATTGGTCGGTTTTGAATCTTTTGATTTGTTTCAATCCGCGCATAAAAAATGGATTGATGATTCGTTGGGAAACTATGGGGCCAATCGTGAAAGTCATTGGACTGAGAGGGGAAAAAAGGGGACAGGCCAATAATGCTTGACAACCGCAAAGTTCCACGATAAACCATTCCCCAAAAATCCAAAACAGGACATAACCCATGCCAAGAACAGCCAGACTACTCAACAAAGGCGAAAAAACCGTCTATCATGTGATTTCCCGAACCGCTCTGGACGGTTTCCCCTTTCAGGACGTGGAAAAAGAGGCCCTGGTTAAAACCATCAAAAAATTCAGCCGCATCTATTTGGTTGATATCATGGGCTTTTGCGTCATGGGCAACCATTTCCACCTGCTGGCAAAGATGCGCCCAGGCCATGATAAAAATAGGGACAGGCCAATAATGCTTGACAACCGCAAAGCCCCACGATAAATCATTCCCCAAACACCCAAAACAGGACAGAAACCCCATGCCAAGAACAGCCAGACTGCTCAACCAAGGCGAAAAAACCGTCTATCATGTCATCTCCCGAACCGCTCTGGACGGTTTCCCCTTTCAGGACGTGGAAAAAGAAGCCCTGGTCAAAATCATCAAAAAATTCAGCCGAATCTATTTAGTTGATATCATGGGCTTTTGCGTCATGGGCAATCATTTCCACCTGCTGGCAAAGATGCGCCCAGGCCATGATTTCACGGACGAACAAATCCGGGAACGGTTTGTGAATTTTTACGGAAACGAACGGGAATTCGGGGAAGGCGACATTGAGCGTTTTCGGGAAAAATGGTCCAATCTCTCGGAATTTATGAAAGAAATCAAGCAGACCTTCTCACGGTTTTACAACAAACTCCATAATCGCAGGGGAACGCTGTGGGCCGAGCGCTTTAAAAGCGTGATCGTGGAAGACGGGAACACACTCATCAACTGCCTGGCCTATATTGATTTAAATCCTGTCCGGGCCGGGATCGTGGATCGCCCGGAGGCGTATCGCTGGAGTTCCCTGGGACATCACATTCAGGCCGGAAATGAGGGCGGTTTTTTGTCCACGGACTTCGGCCTGGTGGAATTCAACGTCATGAACGAGGCCGAAAGAGTCAGGCGATACCGGCGATATGTGTATGAGTCCGGCGCGTTGAGCCCATCAGGTAAAGAGTTTGCGGGAACCATTGACCCCGGCGTTGTGGAAAAGGAAAGACACGCCGGATTCAACCTGACCCGGACCCGACGGTTCGCATACCGAACCCGCTACTTCACCGATTCGGGAATCATCGGCTCCAAAGCGTTTGTCATGACGCATTACCAGAGGTTTAAAGACCGTTTTGAATGTAAGCGCGAAAAGAAACCCAAATCCATTCAAGGGCTTGAGGGAATTTATTCGTTGAAACGCCTGTCTGAATCTGTGTGACCTTGTTTTACGCCGCTGTCCCGTGATTTTTTACGAGTTTATTAAATAAGATGGCGTCGTAAAAAAATGCGTCGCAGGGATAAAAAAGGGACAGGCAAATAATGCTTTTTTACCAGTCATGGTCCAATTTTGCGTGATGCCCCGGTTTGGTTTACGCCCCGGCCGGTAGAGACGCACGGTGTGCGTCTCATAACGCCGCGCGTCTGTGCCGGCCGGGCTATTTGCCGGGCCGAATGGGTTTTTGGTGAAATTTAAATGCCCGGTTTTGTTTCGGCCTGCCGATGTTGTGGAGACGCACGCCGTGCGTCTCTACTGGCCGTGCTATACGCCATCGGGGGGAAAAAAAGGGGGCAGGCCAATAATGCTTTCCGAGGTAGATGAGGATTTTTTCCGGCAGCCTGGCTCTGAAAACTTTTGCCGGGGCAACGCGGCTGAAAAGATATTCGGATGATTTGACGCGCCACAGCCCGTTTTTTTTATCAATGCTTGCGCCGGGAAACGAAATGAATATGCCGATGAAAATCGAGGGCTCTCGAATGCGTGCGCAAAACCGTATTCATCATTTAATAGGGTTACAAATTTTGCGTATCATGAATGATTGACAAATAGTGTTCTGTCTTGTAACATAGTCCAAAAGGATACGCTAATGGGGGATTAAATGCCGAAACCATTTATTCCAGAAATATTGCCACTTGAAAATATAAACTGGGAAAACCTGCTCGCAAATATTGTCAGAGCAAATTCCGCCGTGGCAAAATTTGATGGGCTGCTTGAAAGCATACCCAATCCTTTATTGTTTTTAAATCCACTTATGACCCAGGAAGCCGTGTTATCATCAAAGATTGAAGGAACACAAGCTTCTCTGGATGAGGTTTTAGCATTTGAGGCAGCCCCAAAAAGAAAACAGGATAACATTAACGATATTGAGGAGGTCATAAATTACAGGAGCGCCCTTCTGTTTGCCGCAAAGGAACTTGAAAACAGGCCCCTGTGCTTGAACTTTATCAAAGATATGCATAAAATACTTTTACAAGGTGTAAGGGGTCAAAACAAAGCAAGAGGTGAATTTAGAAGAATTCAAAATTGGATTGGGAAATCAAATTCGACAATTGAAACAGCAAGCTATGTCCCGCCGGAACCGCGCCTTCTTTTAGAGTTTTTATCTAATTGGGAAAAATATTGTCACTATGACGAGAAAGACAAACTTGTGCAATTGGCAATAATCCATGCTCAATTTGAAATCATCCACCCTTTTTTAGATGGGAACGGGAGAATTGGTCGGATACTTATTCCACTATTTTTGTATGAACAAAAGATTCTTAAGTATCCGGCATTATATGTAAGTGAATTTTTTGAAGAAAACAGGCAGAATTATTATGACAATCTAAGAGCGGTATCCGGCCAGAAAGCATGGCATGAATGGATTAATTATTTTCTTGAGGCAATTGCCAGTCAAGCCATAAACAACACAAACCGGGCTAAAAGCATCATTCAGCTTTATGAAGAAATGAAGTATGTTATCCAAGAAACAACCAAATCGCGTAATTCATTAAAAATCCAGGATTTTCTTTTTTCAAAATTATTTTTTGAAACACCGGACTTTACAAAATCAGCAGAACTGTCAAAACCACATGCGGCCAAGGTGATAAAAAACTTGTTAGAGAATCAAATAATAGACATAGTCTCACCTGCCCAAGGTCGACGTCCAGCCATGTATTCCTTTAAGCCTTTAATGGAGATCGTTAAATAAATAAACGAACTATCCCCAAAATAAGCGTATTATGTGAAGATTGTCATGCTTTGTATTAATCCGGCGAAATAATTCTTAACAATTTTTTGGTAACGTTCAAAAGTGAAGGCATTTGTGGGAAATAATTTTTCCCCAAGGTATCTGATAGCGAGGTGAGGCATGAGCGAAGGTGGGACATGGCCGGAACGGAATTCATAAAAAATGGAGTGGAGGTCGCGCCCGCCGAAGCGCGTGAAGCCGGGGCTGAAATACGTGAATGAAATTTTACGAAAAGGCGGCAGGGTTTAGACATCAAAGGATTCTTTGATAATGTGGATCACGAGTGAATGATGAAGTTTCTCGGACACCGAATAGCGGACAAGCGAGTTCAACAGCGGCCAAATTTCAATTGGCCGGCGGGATGAATTTTATTCATCCCCCCCTGAACACTTACGGTGGATCGGAATGATTCACAAAAAGCTTGATCTCTTTTAAATTAAAGTGTATTTTTTTGTAATGATAATGTAGATACGCGCTTTAAAAAAGGGGGAAAGCCATGGCAAAAACAGCAACAATTCAAACCCGTGTCGATCCGATGGTTAAGCGTAATGCCCAGGTGGTCCTAAAAGCGTTAAATATATCCATGTCAGAGGCCATTTCAATGTATCTCGCACAAATAAGCCTTCATCAGGGAATTCCTTTTCAGATAAAGATTCCCAATGATGTGACCGCTCAAGCGCTTGAAGATTCTGAAAATGGCGAGGGCGTTCATAGAGCGGGGTCTGTTGATGAAATGTTTCGGGAAATTGACGCTTGAATCTGAATTGCGCCAACCCGTTTAGAAAAGATTATAAAAGGGTCAAAAAACAGCATAAAGACCATCACGTTTCAATTCCCAAAAACAGTCAGCGATCTCAAGATAAACTCGTAAAAAATCACGGGACAGCGTCGTAAAAATTCGATATACAAGGCGTAGTGGTTATTTTTAATTGAGGCAATACATTTAGTATGCCTCAATTAAAAATAAGCGCCGCAACACAGTAGATCGGATTTTTTACGATGCTGTTATCTCAAAACAGGAGACAAACGTGTCAGGCATACAGGAAATACTGCTGATTCTGGTCATCATTCTGATGATCGTCTTTGTTCCCAGACTTGTCGGCGGACGCCGGGAAAAGACGGGGAGACCTTTTGAAAAAATTTCCGGGAAGACGCGTCTGGGCATCGCGGTGTCTGTGTTGAATGTGGCCATTTTCGCCGTTGTCTTCAAACCCTGGGGCGGTCAGGCGCTTTTCTTCACGTGTTTCGGGCTGGCGCCGGTGGCGGCGGGATGGGGCGCCTGGTGGGTGTGGGTGGGGTTTAGAAAAGAGAAATGATTTCAGTATTTAATGATTTAAAAATTTTATGAGGGAACAGGGTTGATAAACTCGTAAAAAATTAAGGGACAGCGTCGTAAAAATTCGATATACAAGGCGTAGTGGTTATTTTTAATTGAGGCAATACATGTGGTATGCCTCAATTAAAAATAAGCGCTATAACACAGTAGACCGGATTTTTTACGATGCTGTCAGGGTTCTTTTAAACATGAAAGACAGCGCTTTCAGGTCCGATATTCTTCTTTTAATCACCGCCGCCATATGGGGTTTCGGCTTTGTGGCCCAGCGGGCCGGCATGCCCCACATGGGGCCCATGGCCTTCAGCGCCATCCGTTTCACCATGGGGGCGATTTTCCTGGTTCCCTTTGTCTTTTTTGAGCGGCGCCGCAGAGTCCGGAAAGAACCCCATTCCCGGCCCATGGACCTGGGCATGGGAATGGCGCTGGGGGCTGTTCTTTTCATGGGGGTCACCTTTCAGCAGGTCGGCCTGGTTTACACCACCGCCGGAAAGGCGGCGTTTATCACCGGGCTGTATGTGGTGATGATTCCCATCGCGGGGCTGTTTTTCGGCGTCAGGGCCGGGGCCGGGACCTGGGTCGGGGGGCTTCTCGCCGGATTCGGCCTGTATTTTTTGAGTGTGAACGAGGATTTTTCCATCGCCACAGGCGACCTTCTGGAGCTGGCGGGCGCCTTTTTCTGGGCCGCCCATGTCATGCTCGTGGACCGGTTTTTAAGAAATGTTCCCCCCATTCGCCTGTCCTTTATCCAGTTTTCCTTCTGCGCGGTTTTAAGCGCGGCGGCGGCCCTTTTTCTGGAGGACACGACCCTGGACGGGGTCATGTCGGCCGCTGTGCCCCTTTTGTACGGGGGATTCTGCTCGGTGGGGGTGGCCTACACCCTCCAGGTGGTGGCCCAGCAGAACGCCCGGCCCGCCCACGCCGCCATTATCCTTTGCCTGGAGGCGGTTTTCGCCGCCGTGGGGGGATGGCTGGTTTTGGGAGAGGAGCTGACTTCCCGGGCCATGGCCGGATGTCTTTTGATGCTTTCGGGGATGATTTTTTCACAGCTGACGCCGCTTGTGTTAAGCGGCGCCTTTAACAGGACAAGGGGGAGCCGGAATGGAAGAAAGAATTAAAAAAACCGCCGACGCGCTTTCGAGGTCCCGAAACGCCGTGGCCCTCACCGGGGCCGGCATTTCGGTGGAAAGCGGCATTCCGCCCTTTCGCGGCAAGGGGGGGGTGTGGGAAAAAATTGATCCCATGGAATTCGCCCACATCGACTCGTTTATGAAGGACCCCGGAAAGGTGTGGGATGTGCTGATCCGGGAGACCAAGTCGCACATTGATGTCGCCGAGCCCAACGACGCCCACCTGGGACTGGCCCGGCTGGAGCGCATGGGCCGCCTTTCCGCCGTCATCACCCAGAATATCGACGGCCTTCACCAGGCGGCGGGCAGCTCGGATGTCATCGAGTTTCACGGCAATTTCGCCTGGCAGCGATGCCTGGATTGCGGCGAAAGGATCAAAACCTCCGAGGTGAGCATGGACGAGCTTCCGCCCCGGTGCTCATGCGGCGGCGTGTTAAGGCCTGAGTGCGTTTTTTTCGGCGAGATGATTCCCCCCGAACATCTGGCCCGGTCCCGGGTTCTTTCCGCTGCCTGCGACGTGATGCTGGTGGTGGGGACCTCCGCCGTGGTCCACCCGGCGGCCTCCATGCCCGCCATCGCCAGGCAAAACAACGCCCTGGTGGTGGAGATCAACCGTGAGGAGACGCCTTTGACCGGCGTGGTGAGCGATTTTCTCATCCCCGGCGACGCCGGCGAGATTTTGAGCCGGATCGTGGCCGAGATGGAAAAGCGGCTTTGATGGCCCCCCAAGCCCCCCCGGGCCTTCCCCTGATTCTGTCCCCGGCCGGGGAAAAGGATTCCTTTCTCGCGGCCCTGTCGGCGGGCGCCGACGCCATTTACTGCGGCCTGGCGAGCTTTTCGGCGCGCATGAAGGCGAAAAATTTTTCCATCCATGAGCTGGCGGGCCTCACGGAGCTGGCCCATGAAAAGGGCGCCGGGGTTTACGTCGCGTTCAACTCCATCTTAAAACCCGACGAACTGTCCCGGGCCGGGGAACTGATCCGGCGCCTGCAAAAGGAGGTCCGGCCCGACGCTTTGATCGTGTCGGACCCGGCGACGCCGGCCCTGGCGCGGCGCGCCGGTTTTCGGGGCGAGATTCACCTTTCCACCCTGGCCAATCTCAGCTTCCCCGCCGGACTCGCCGCGGCCCGTGAAAATTTGGGGGTCTGCCGGGCGGTCATTCCCCGGGAGCTTGGCGTGGACGAAATCAGAGACATGGCCGCCGCGTGTCCCAGGGGGCTGGACCTGGAGGTGTTTGTCCACGGGGCGCTTTGCTACGGCGTTTCCGGGAGATGCTACTGGAGCAGCTACATGGGGGGCAAGAGCGGTCTTCGGGGCCGCTGCGTTCAGCCCTGCCGCCGGCTGTATCGCCAGGGGGAGGCGAAAAAAAGATGTTTTTCCTCAAGGGATTTGTCCCTGGATGTGTTGACCAAGGTCCTGCTTGAGATTCCCCGGATTCGGGCCTGGAAGATCGAGGGCAGGAAAAAAGGCCCCCACTACGTGTTTTGCGCCACAAAGGCGTATAAAATTCTTCGGGACTCTCCCCGGGACCCCCGGGCGGCGCGGGAGGCCATGGATCTTTTGGGCCGGTCGCTTGGAAGGACGGGCTCCCATTATTTTTTTCTTCCCCAAAGGCCCCACAATCCCATCGACCGGGAGGGCGAGACCGCCTCGGGCCTTTTCGCGGGACGGACCAAAGGCGGGCCGGGAAATGTGTTTCTAAAGCCCCGGTTTCCCCTTTTTGCCGGGGACATCCTGCGCGCGGGCTATGAGGACGAATCTTTTCACCGGATCGTTCATGTGACCCGATATGTGCCCAAGCAGGGCCGCCTGCCCCTGGCCGGGGCTTTTGGAAAAGGGGCGGGGAAAAAAGGCCCGTTTAAAAAGGAACAGGCCAAAAAAGGCCGGGCGCCCAAAAAACAGGCGCCGGGGGGTCCGGTCAAATCGGTCCCGGTGTTTCTGGTGGACCGGCGGGAAAAGGAGCTGGCCGGCATGATCGCGGCCCTGGAAAAGGAAATTCCCAAAATCCAGGCGCCCCCGAAGCCTTCCGGGGCCTTTTCTCTTTCTTTCCCGAAAAAGAAAAAAACGACCCGGAAAATCCTTGATATGGCGGTTTTTCGCCGGGTTTCCAAAAAAACCGCTTTCCCGGCGGGTTTCTGGATGCCCGAGGGCGGCGGGAAGGCGCTTTCCTCCCTGGTTTCCCGCGTGGGAAAACAGTATGGCCGGCGCGGGGTGTGGTGGTGGCTGCCGCCGGTCATATGGCCGGCGGAGGAGAAAAAAATCCGGGAGGGCGTGGGGCGTCTTTTAAAAAGCGGGTTTTCCGGCTTTGTGTTGAACGCCCCCTGGCAGACGGCTCTTTTTCCCAAAAAAAGAAAGCTTCATTTCTGGGCCGGGCCGTTTTGCAACCTGGCCAACCCCCTGGCCGTTCAGGCGGCGGCGGACATGGGCTTTTCAGGCGCCGTGGTCAGCCCCGAGCTTGCCGCCGGGGATTTCATGGCCCTTCCGGCCCAAAGCCCCATTCCGTTGGGAATCGTTCTTCACGGAAATTTTCCCCTTTGCGTCTCCAGGAATCTGTCCGAGGACTTGAACCCGGCCAGACCTTTTTTAAGCCCCAAAAACGAGGGGGCCTGGGTGACAAAACACGGGGAGAGCCACTGGGTGTTTCCCAACTGGGCGCTGGACCTGCGCGCCCGGAAAAAGGCGCTTCAAAGGGCCGGGTATGTCATGTTTGTGTATCTCAACGAGCCGGTTTTAAAGGGCGTGAAAATGCTCGAAAGACCCGGCGCCTGGAACTGGGACGGCACACTTTACTAAAAAAACAAGCCGGGTTTTGGCCTTGAAACAGGGATCAAAAACGCCCGGCGGCGGGGAGGAGATCGTCATGGACATGAGCGTGTTTGACGGCATGGACGAAAAGGGCCTGAAAGACTACATCCAGTTTCTGCTCTGGCATTACCGGGTGGTGGACGCCTTCTGGTTTATCAAAGTCACGGAAAAATTCGACCAGCCCACGGCGGAGCGGATCAACGAGGATGTCTGGGACCGGGTGGCGGGAATGGCCGCCAAAGACCTGCTGGAACGGTTTGATATTCGGGAAAGGGGCCTGGCGGGCTTTGTCAAGGCGCTGACGCTGTTTCCCTGGCACATCATCGTGGAGTATCCCATCGAGGAAAGCCAGGACGAGGTGGTCATCTCCGTGAGCGACTGCCCCACCCAGACCGCCCGGCTCAAGAGGGGGCTTGGGGAGTATGTCTGCGGGGACATGCATTTGAGGGAATTTGAAAGCTTTGCCCGGGAAATAGACGAGCGCATCGTGGTGGAGCGCGTGTTCGCGCCGCCGGACCCCCATCCCGCCGATATGTTCTGCAAGTGGCGGTTTTATATGAGAGATGAAAACGAGACGGACGCGTGAAAAACGTCGGGAGGCGATCATGGAATGCGTGATGGATCATATTGTGATCAATATGGAGGATGACGACCGGATGATTCGTTTTTATTCCGAAATCCTCATGCTGGCTCCGGAGCGGCTGGATGAATACCGCGCGGGCCGGGCGCCGTTTCCCTCGGTCCGGATCAGCGCGGACACGATCATTGATCTTTTTCCCAGAAAGATGTGGAAACAAACCGCCCCCGCCGGCCCGGGAAGGGAAAATTTGGACCATTTCTGCCTGTCCATGCCCAGGCAGGAGTGGGAGGCGCTTTTAAAACGCCTTGAGGCGGCGGGCGTGGAGATTGAGGAGGGCCCGGCCCGAAGATGGGGGGCGCTGGGCATGGGAACCTCGGTGTATTTCCGGGATCCCGAAAGGAACCTCATTGAGGCCCGGCGGTATGAATGACCGGGGGATTCTTTGTGTGACGGATGTGTTAAATATCCCCTTTGTGCTCGCCGCTCAAACTTAAGTATTGACAGCATAAGTCATAAATCATAATAATAAAATTATGAGAATCACATTGTCCATACCTGACCCTGTGGCCCATCGCTTCCAGGCGGCCGTTCCGCCCCGTCAGCGGTCTCGTCTTGTCACTCGTTTAATCGAAAGTGAGCTTAAAAAGCGAGACAGCTCTCTTGCGGCCGCTTGCCGGGCCGCCAATCGGGACGAAACGCTTGTTTTCGAAATTGACGAATGGCAGTCCTTTGACGATGGAATCGAGGAATGACAGCTCAAACCGTCAGGCGCGGGGAAATCTGGTGGGTCAGCCTGGATCCCACGCAGGGCTCTGAGATCAAGAAGACCCGACCGTGTGTGGTGCTGACGCATGACACATTGAACCGGCTTCGTCGCACGCTCGTCGTGATTCCGCTCTCGACCGGAGCCAAACCGCATCCTCCGATCACGATTCCAGTCACATGCAGGGGCGACTCCGCTGTCGCCGTGATTGACCAGATCCGCGCGGTGGCCAAGCACAGACTGAAGTCCAAGCTTGGCCATTTGCCGCTGGATGAGCTTGATGAAGTTTGTCGGGCTGTTTCCACGATACTCGAACTCAAGGGAAAATAGCGAAAAATGATGCCCCCTGACGTCATGCTGACTTTTGTCTCGGCCTCCATACTGCTTGCCCTGGCCCCCGGACCGGACAACATATTTGTGCTCACCCAATCCGCACTTCGGGGAAAAAAGGCCGGGATCGCCGTCATGCTCGGCCTTTGCTCCGGTCTTGTGGTCCACACCACGGCGGTGGCCCTGGGCGTGGCGGCGCTGTTTCAGACCTCGGCTCTGGCGTTTTCCGCCCTTAAATTCATGGGCGCCGCCTACCTGGCGTATCTGGCCTGGCAGGCGTTCAGGGCCTCTCCTGAGACAATGGAGGGGAGAGGGGAGATGGACGCCGGCCTGTGGCGGCTGTATGGCCGGGGCATTGTCATGAACATCACAAACCCCAAGGTCTCCATTTTTTTCCTGGCTTTTCTGCCCCAGTTCGCCGACCCGGCCCGGGGAAGCGTGGCCCCGCAGATTTTTATCCTGGGCGGGCTGTTTATTCTGGCCACCCTGCTGGTTTTCGGAAGCGTCGCGCTCATGGCCGGCGCCCTGGGCCAATGGCTGGCCCGGTCCCCCGGGGTCCGGAAAAACATGAGCCGGGTCGCGGGAATGGTTTTTTTGGGGCTGGCTTTCAAGCTTGCAGCGGCGACCCGGTAAAGAAAGGATGAAAAACGGAATGATCGGCCTGTTTGCGTGCGAAGAAACCCTGTTATTTTACCCGCTGGATATGTGTGAAAAATGGAGATGAAACTCATCATAACCGGCGCCACCGGATTCATCGGCAGAAATCTGGCCGAGCGTTTCCATAAAAGCGGCGCCCATGTGACGGCCACCGGCCGCTCGTCCCGGATCGGCGCGGCGCTTCGAAGAATCGGCGCGGACTTCAGGCCGGCGGACATCCGCGACCGGAGTCAGTTGAAACAGGTCTTTGAGCCGGCGGACTGCGTCATCCATTGCGCGGGGAAAACCGGGGACTGGGGACGATATTCCGAATTTTACGGCACAAATGTCACGGGAACCCGGAATGTCATTGCCGCCTGCAAAGCCCGGGATATCCCCAAAATTATATTTCTGTCCACCCCAAGCGTCTATTACACCGGCAAAGACCGGTTGAATATTTCAGAAGACGAGCCCCTGCCCGCCAGGCAGTTTGATTACGGGAAAACCAAGCTCATGGCGGAAAGAGAGCTGCTGTCTGGTGAAAAGGAAAATTTGCGGGCCATTTCGCTGAGGCCCAGGGCGGTGTATGGCCCCCACGATGAAACCATTGCGCCCCGGATTTTCAGATTGTCTGAAAAAAAACGCTTCCCCCTGATCAACCATGGCCGGGCCCTGATTGATATCACCTGCGTCCAGAATCTCGGGGATGCGGTGGAAAATTGTCTTTTGGCCCCGGATGAGGCCTGGAACGAGGTGTACAACATTTCCAACGGGGACCCGGTGACCGTTCTGGACTGGTTTTCTCAAATGCTGGAAATGGTCGGCCGGCCGTTTAATCCCAGAAATATTCCCGAGCCCATGGCGAAAACCCTGGCGGGAATGATGGAATGGATCAGCCGTTTGCCCTTTGGCGACCCAAGGCCCGCCATGACCCGTTTTTCAGTGGGGTATATGGCCAGATCCATGACCATGTCCATTGAGAAAGCCCGCCGGAAAATCGGTTACTCCCCCAGAATTTCCAACCAGAGGGGTTTTGAAATATACAGGGAATGGTTGAAATCACACACTTCGTCCTCTTTACGGCCTTGACAGGCGGTCAGGCTTGATTTAGGCTTGGGTCAGGCTGGTTTATATGCATCGGTAAATACCATGGAAACAATCGGCGCTCATGAAGCCAAAATCCATCTTCAAAAGTCGCTGCGGCATGTCATAACTTTCAGTTTACAGCGCTCATATTTCGATTTGGCGAAGCCAGGCCCTCATTTGACAACCCAGTGAAAAAGACCCCGGATATTATTATGCGACACACACCCGAATCGGTTCTGGAAGAGCTGAAAAATCTGGCCGAGGACGATTACAAGGCGTTCAGCCGAAAAATCATCCCCACCCGGCGGCGCATTCTGGGCGTCCGCCTGCCGGCTTTAAGGAAAATAGCCCGGCGGATCGCAGAAGAGAACGACATGGGATTTGTCCGCTCAGACAAGCCGGACATCCATGAGATGATTATGCTGGAGGGGATGGTTCTGGCCTTTCTGGATGAGCCGTTTAAAAACCTTTTGCCCTTCACTGAGACGTTTTTAAAAAAGACGGACAACTGGGCGCAGATTGACTCCACCGTGTGCCGGTTTAAACACATGGCCGATGAAAAAGAAGATGTTCTGGAGGCGGTCAGGAGATGGCTGACGTCGGACATGGAGTTTGTGGTCCGGGCGGGGTTTGTCATTTTGCTGACGCATTATGTGAGGGAGCAAAACCTGGGGATGATATTCGATTTGTCCCAAAGCGTCTCGCATACCGGATACTACGCCCGGATGGCGAACGCCTGGCTGATCTCCGTGTGCATGGCCAAATATCCTTTGGAAACCATCGTTTTTCTTCAAGGCAACGCCCTGGACGACGAAACCCACAACAAAGCCATCCAGAAATCCCGGGAAAGCCGCCGGGTCTCAAAGGATCATAAGGCTTTGATCAAAGGCTTGAAAAGGCCCCGGGAACGGCGCGTTTCCAGCTCCGACTGGTCTTTTTCGGAAAGGGGAGGGTTTTAAAATGAAGCTGCATCCTTTTCGGCTGGAACGATATTTTGCCCGGCATGAGTTCTCGGCCCCTTATCTTCTGTGCGCGTCGGACTGCGAGAGCATGGAGATTGGAGACCTGCTGGCGCTGGAGCCCGACGCCCATGACCGTTTCATGTCTCTTTCAATGGGCTACACCGACTCGCGGGGCGACCCCGGGCTTCGCCACGGAATCGCCGGGCTGTACGAAGACATGGGGGCGGACCGGATCCTGGCTCACTCCGGGGCCGAGGAGGCGATTTTTAATTTCATGAACGTGGCGCTGGAGCCCGGGGACCACATCATCGTTCACGCGCCCTTTTACCAGTCCCTCGGGGAGGTGGCCCGGGGCGTGGGCGCCGGGGTTTCGGAATGGCGGGGGGATCCGAATCGCGGATGGGAGCCGGATATTGAGGTTTTAAAACGCTCGCTGACCCCCCGGACCCGGGTGGTGGTGGTGAATTTTCCGCATAACCCGACGGGATTTCTGCCTTCTCCGGCGTTTGCCCGGGAGCTGTCGGCGCTGTCCGACGCGCATGGCTTTGTGATTTTTTCAGATGAGGTGTACCGGGGCCTGGAGCTGGACCCTTCCCGCCGCCTGCCCGCCTTTGCCGATCTCAACCCCCGCGCCGTGTCGCTGGGCGTGATGTCCAAAACGTACGGACTCGCCGGACTGCGGATCGGGTGGGTCGCCACCCGAAACGACGCGCTTTTTCGGGAGCTTGCGGCGTTTAAAGACTACACCACCATCTGCGCCTCCGCCCCCGGGGAGTTTCTGGCGACCCTGGCGCTGCGTCATGGCGAGGCCATCGCGGCGCGCAACCTCCATATCATTCGAGAAAACCTGGACCGGCTGGACCTTTTTTTTGATTCCCACGCCGACCTGTTCCGCTGGCGGCGCCCCGAGGCGGGCTCCATCGCTTTCCCAACGCTTTTGAAGGGCGATGCGGACGAGTTCTGCGCCGATCTCCTGGAAAAGGCGGGCGTTTTGCTTCTCCCCGGAAGCCTTTATGGGCCGGGGCTCAATTCCTTTCGCATCGGCTTTGGCCGGAAAAATCTCCCCGGGGCCCTGGACCGGTTTGAGGACTATCTTCAGGCGACTCAAAAAGGCTCCTGATCCCGGCTGCGGGCCGCCGGCCGGGATCAGGCGGGCTGGAAAAAGTTTGACAAACATCCGGTTAAATTTGTATGCTTTTGACGGCGTTCAGGAATCAAATCTTCTTCACGAAAATAGCCGTTTATTTTAAAACCGAGGCGTTTCGTCTCGCGTTTTGTGAATAATGAGCGTCGTTTTTTTCAGGCGACTCCAAACTCAAAGAAAAACATGCCGCAAAACCATCTCATAGAATTGGAAAATATTCTGGCCGAGTTAAGTCCGTATAAGGCCGTGCTGTTTGGCTCATACGCATACGGGGAAATCGGTGCTGACAGCGACATTGATTTGATTGTGGTCCTGGATAAAAATCAGCCGCCGAAAAATTTTGATGAAAGGACTGAAAACTACTCGTCGGTAAAAAAATATTTCAAACATTTAAACGTTAAGGTTCCTATGGATTTGATTGTGTACACGCGGCCCGAATGGGATTGTTTTATCAAGGCCGACAATTCTTTCACCCGAGAAATTTTAGAAAAGGGCAAATTTCTGGTATGAATCCGTCTGTGTCAGCCTGGCTTCAGGCATGTGAAGAAGATTTGTCCGTTGTTGAATCTTTGAATACCTATGGCGAGGTGAAGAGCCATCTCAATCTGAAGAAAAAAACAGGGAGGGAAATGTGATGAAAAAAAGTTTTTTTTCCATGCTCGTGGGCCTGTGCGCGTTTTTGGCGATATCCTTTGTGTTTGCCGGCGGGGCGTTTGCCAAAAAGAGACTTATTTTCGGCGGCGGGCCCTCCGGGGGGACGTTCCAGGTGGTGGCCAACGCGGTCCAGGTGTATAAGGCGCTCAAGGGCATTCCGGATTTTTCCGTCAAGGCCCAGACCTCGGCCGGCTCTGTTGAGAATTTGAGAAAGACCAATTCCGGGCGGCAGCACATGAGTGTGGTGTACTCGGGCCATGTGTGGCTGGGCCGCAACGGAAAAATGAAAAACGACCCGCGCAAATATGAGAATGTCCTGGCCGTGGCCTGGCTGTACGGGGCGCCGGCCCAGCTGGTGGTTCGGGCGGGCTCGGGGATCAAGAGCGTGAAAGACCTGGCGGGGAAAAAGGTCGGGGTGGGAAACGCGGGCTCCGGGGCGTTCGCCAACTGCGAGCTGTTTTTCACGCACATGGGAATGTGGGACAGGATTGAGCGAAACGCCATGGGATACAACGACGCGGCCGCCGCGTTCGGAAACCGGCAGCTCGACGCCTTCTGGCTGTTCACCGCCTTTCCCAGCGGCGCCGTGATCATGGCGGCCCAGACCAACGACATCGGCATGGTGGACCTGAACGCGGACGCCGTCTCCTCGGGCTTTTACGAACGGTATCCCTACTTCGGCAAGCTCACGGTCCCGGGCGGCACTTACCGGGGCGTGGATGGGGACACCCCGTCCTTCCAGGACAGCGCGCTTTGGGTGGCCAACGCCGACGCGCCGGCGGACACGATTTACCGGATCCTCTCCACCCTTTACACCGACGAGGGGCTGGCCCACATGCGGACCCAGAAAAAGACGTTTAAACATATGTCGTTGAAGACCGGGGCCACGAACATTGTCACGCCGTTTCACCCCGGGGCTGAGAAATTCTGGAAAGAGAAGGGGATGCTGAAATAGATTCGGGCGGGGCGGCCTGAAGGGAGACGGATGCGATGCGAGATCAGTTGAACCGCCTGGAAAAGATCATATTTGATGTTTTGTCGGTGTTTCTGGTTCTTTTTTACTCCTACTCGGCGGTGATCCGGCCGGCGGCCACCCAGTGGCACCGGGGCGTGTATGTGATGATCACCTATGTCCTGATTTTTCTGGCCTGCAAATCCAAACGCCGGATATTCAGGATTGTGGACCACGCCCTGATCCTGGTCTCTGTTTTCACCATCGGTTACTGGATATTGAACTTTGAGGCCATCAATTACCGGATCGGCGCCGAGACGCCCCTGGACATGGCCGTGGCCGTGGTCGGGGTTCTTTTGGGAATTGAGCTGGCCCGGCGCGTGGTGGGGCCGGTTTTTGTGGTCCTGGGGGGGCTTTTGCTCCTTTATGGCGTTTACGGCGCCTACGCGCCGGACATGTTCGCCCACGCCGGGGACACCTTTCCCGGGGTGTGCGTGAGCATTTTTTACAAAAGCGACGGTGTGTTCGGGATCATGGCCAATGTCTTGGCCACCTATGTCATTTTGTTCGTGCTTTTCGGCGCTTTTCTGGAAAAATCCGGCGCCCAGAGATTTTTCATCGATTTTCCCCTGGCGGCGGTGGGCCACAAAACCGGGGGCCCCGCCAAGGTGTCGGTCATCGCCAGCGGTCTTTTCGGCTCCATTTCAGGCAGCGCCATCGCCAACACGGTGTCCACCGGCGCCTTCACCATTCCCATGATGAAAAAGGCCGGGTTCCGTCCCCATATCGCCGGGGGAATCGAGCCCGCCGCCTCCATCTCCGGGATGTTCATGCCCCCGATCATGGGGGCCGGGGGCTTTATCATGGCTGAGCTGACCGGCGTGGCCTACTCGAAAATCATGCTGGTGGCCATATTCCCGGCGCTGATGTATGTGTTCAGTGTGTTTATGATGGTCCATTTTGAGGCCAAAATGAACGGCATCAAGGGGGAAAAAAGCGACAAACGGCCCTTTGAAATCTTCAAGGCCCAGTGGCATTACACCCTGCCGCTTGTCGCCATCACGGTTTTGATGCTCGGCGGTTTTTCCCCGGGGTACTCGGCCATCATCGGAATCGTGGTCTGCGTCGTCATCAGCTGGTTCAAAAAAGACACCCGCATCGGTTTGAAAAAATTTGTGGAGGCGTCCAGAGCCGGGACTGAAAACAGCCTGAAGATCGGCGCCACTGTGGGCGTCATCGGCATCATCATCGGAACGCTCACCTTCAGCGGCCTGATCCTGACTTTCGCCGATATCATGATCACCCTGGCCGACGGAAGACTGTGGCTGACCATCCTTCTCATCGCGCTGGCCTCCCTGGTTTTGGGGATGGGGGTGCCGGTCACGGCCGCGTACCTGGTGACGGCCGTGGTGGCGGTTCCGGCGCTCACCCACCTGGGGGTGAACGAGATCGCGTCCCACATGATCGTGTACTGGCTGTCCCAGGACTCCAACATCACCCCGCCGGTGTGCATCGCGGCGTTCGCCGGGGCCGCCATCGCCAAGGCCAACATGTGGCGCACGGCCATCGCCTCTTTCAAGTTTGCCAAGTTTTTATACCTGGGGCCGTTTTTGTTCGGCTATGTCCCGGCCTTTTCCTTAAACGGCGACGCCATGGACATCGTCAAGACCTTTGCTTTGATCCTGATCGGGACATACGCCTACTCGTGGCTGCTCAGCGGCATATGGATCAAAAAATTTAAAGGGCTGTCTTAAAAAAACTGGAATTTTTGAACGGTCGCCGGAAAGAATGGACGGCGTCCGGGAGAAAAACAAAAAGACAAAACAGGAGGAGCGACATGAGCGGAAGTCACTTGGTTGATATGGACAAAACAATGGACCGGATGGCAAAGGAGTTGGACAATGTTTTAAAATCGATGTCCAAAGCCAAGACGATGGAGGAAAAAGAGCTTTACAGCCGGACAGTGAAGAACCTCAGCGAATCTCTCGGGGTTTTTTTTAAGATCGCCGAGGATGTGATGTCTCTTGATCTTCTGGACGATGATTTTTTGGGCGGTGATTGAGGACGTGTGCTGAAATGAAAAAGGAGCCGGAGAGGATGTTTTTCGCGGATAAACCCTATGTGTCTGATTTTTTTAAAAAGACGGTCAGAGACCACGCCATTCCCGTGGCGGGGCTGGACGCGGCCAAAGAAATGGGGCTCTATCCCGGGACCCGGGTCGTTTCCGAAGACGAGGCCGTCGAAATGGTTCGAGGGTCCCAAAATCCCCTCCTTTACGCCACATCTGAAAATTCCATCGGATGGATATCCGAGCGTCTGGGGTTCACCGACATTCCCCGTCGGATCCAGGTGTTTAAAAACAAGCTCAAATTCCGGGAGTTGACGCGCGGCGTTTTTCCGGATTTTCGCTTCCGGGGGGCGGCCCTTGAGGACTTGAGAAAGATCGCCTTTGAGGACCTGGACATGCCCCTTCCCTTTGTCATCAAACCGGCGGCGGGTTTTTTCAGCATGGGCGTGCATAAGGTCTCAAACCGCCGGGAATGGACGGACGCCGTGGACGCCATCATGGAAGAGGTCGATCAGCTCAGGGGCCTGTATCCCGGGGAAGTCCTGAACACCCGCTCCTTTATCATGGAGGAATGCGTGGAAGGCGAGGAATTCGCCTTTGACGTTTATTACGATTCGGACGGGGGGCCGGTGGTCTTGAACATTATGAAACATTTTTTTTCCTCAAATGACGACGTCAGCGACCGGGTGTACGTCTCCTCCGCCGACATCATCAGGGACCATCTGGAGGCATTCACCGGCTTTGCCCGAAAAATCGGCCGGGCGGCGGGGGCGAGGCGTTTCCCGGCCCATATCGAGCTGAGAAAAGATTCCCATGGGACCCTTCGGCCCATCGAAGTCAATCCCCTGCGCTTCGGAGGCTGGTGCACGACGGCGGACATGGCCTTCATGGCCTATGGGCTCAATCCCTACCTGTGTTATTATTTTCAGGAAAAACCGGACTGGCCGACGCTTCTCAAGGGCAAAGAGGGTCGGGTTTTCGGACTGGTGGTTCTGGACAATTCCACCGGGATCGACGGGGAGGACATCGCCTCGTTTGATTACGACAAACTGCTCTCGCGCTTTGAAAAGCCCCTGGAGCTGAGAAAAACAGACTTCCGGAAATATCCCGTCTTCGGTTTTTTGTTCACCGAAACCCGCGGCGAGCGTTTTGACGAGCTGAGGCGGATACTGAATTCGGATTTGAAGGAATTTGTCACGCCCAGACGAGGCGCCGGGTGAAACGCCGCCGAAAAACAGCCTGGAGATCGGCGCCACAGTGGGCGTCATCATCGGGACGCTCACCTTTTAGCCCAGGAAATCGTTCCGGCAGTGGACACGCCCTGTGGATTCAATGGCGTCGGTGTGACGGTTCGCAAAAATTGAAAAAAATATAGATCAATATGTGAATATTTATTTTTTAAAAAACCTCCTTGACAAACAAAACGTTATTCATTATTCTTTATGTATGGGGACCGGAATCTTTTAATTGAATCAAGGAGGATGTTATGGCGCTTAGGATAAACGATGAAGCACCTAATTTTATTGCGAAAACGACCCAAGGGGAGATTGATTTCCATGAATGGCTGGGCGACGGCTGGGGGATATTGTTCTCACACCCCAAGGATTTCACCCCGGTGTGCACCACGGAACTGGGCCTCGTGGCCGGCCTGGAGGCGGAATTCGCCAAAAGAAACTGTAAGATTATCGGGTTGAGCGTGGACCCGGTTGAAAGTCACGAAGAGTGGGTCGGGGATATTGAGGAGACCCAGGGCCACGCGGTTCGCTATCCCATGATCGGCGACAGCGATCTGGCTGTGGCCAAGCTGTATAACATGCTTCCCGCTGAAGAGGAGGGCGGATCAGAGGGGCGCGCGGCTATGGCCAACGCCACGGTCAGGTCCCTGTTTGTTATCGGCCCGGACAAAAAAATCAAATTGATGCTGACCTATCCCATGACCACCGGGCGGAATTTCGATGAAATTCTTCGGGCGCTCGATTCCATGCAGTTGACGGCCAAACATAAAGTGGCCACCCCCGCAAACTGGAAACAGGGCGAGGATGTCATCATCGTTCCCGCTGTTTCGGATGAAGAGGCGGGAGAAATGTTCCCGGATGGCTGGAAAGCCGTCAAGCCTTATTTAAGAATCGTCAAACAGCCCAGGTGAAACGCCTTCCCGGCATAGTCCTCTTCCCGGGGAGATGCCGGGAGACGCTTGGTTTTTTCCCGGCCCGGCGGACATCGGGCATGGGCGCCCACGAGAAGCAAACAGTGAAAGGAAGAACACGCAATGAAATGGAAACCGTTTTTCACACGGGTGAAATCCTTTGACGCCGAACAGGCCCGGGCCTATATGGACGAGGCCCCCCTGGACGATTTTATCGCGCTGGATGTGCGCCAGCCCCAGGAGTATGAGTCGGGGCGCCTTCCGGGCGCTGTGCTCATCCCCCTTCCCGAGCTGCCCGACCGGCTGGACGAGATCGACCCCGAAAAGAAAATCATCGTGTACTGAGCGGCGGGCGCGCGCAGCCGGACGGCCGCCCAGTTGATGATGGGGAAGGGGTTTGAAAACGTGTATGATCTTTCAGGGGGGATTCGGTCATGGGAGGCCGGGGTCGCTTTCAAAGGCGAGGAGAGGGGGATTGAGCTGTTCGACGGCAAAGAGTCTCCAGAAAAGACCCTGGTGGCGGCCTATTCCCTTGAGCGCGGTTTGCGGGATTTTTACCTGTCCATGATGGACCGGGTGGAAAGCCCGGGGGCCCGAAAGCTGTTCCGATTGCTTTCCGACATTGAAACCAAGCACCAGGACCATGTGTTTGAGGCCTACATCGCCATGACCCGAAAGCCGCTTTCCCGGGAGGAGTTTGAAAGCCGTCTGCTTCCCGAAGTGGTGGAGGGGGGCCTTTCCACCGAAGAGTACGCCGGGCTTTTCATGCCCGACTGGGAGTCCGAAGAGGATATCGTGTCTTTGGCCATGTCCATTGAAAACCAGGCGTTTGACCTGTATTCAAGGGTTTCCCAAAGGACTGAAAATCCCGAAAGCCGGGCCGTTTTGTCCCAAATCGCCGATGAGGAGCGCGAGCATTTAAGGCGTCTGGGCCGGTTGATGGATGAGATCGCGGGGGGGCGGGGGCGGGCCTAAGCGAAAGCCCGGGCGAACCACTGGACGGGGCGGGATCGGATTTCGCCCCGGGAGTAGAAATCCAGCTCGGCTCTGTCGTTTAAAAGGCGGTCCAGAAGCGCTTTTTCAGGCGAGAATTTTAAAGGGGCCAGGGCCCAGGCGGCCAGGCCCCGCTTCGCCGGATCGTCGGATTCCAGAAACACGGACACCGGCCCGATTCCGTCCCGGGCCAGCTCCGGCCGCCGGCCGGCCAGGCGCCCCACCCCCCACAGGACGCCTTGCTGCAAAAGGGGATGCTCGATGTAGTTTCCCGCTTCCCTTGTGAATTCGATCAGGATGCTCGCGTATTCCCGGGCCAGGGCATGGCTTTGGGCCATGATCTCTCCCATGGCCTCGGGAGAGCCCCAGCCGATGCCCCCGGATTCGTCATTGAGACTCCACATGAGCCGGCGCATGATCACCCGGGCCGATTCCATATCTGTTTCCGCCAGCGAGGCGGTCGCCGCCCCCATGGCCGAGACGGCCCGCCACCTCACCAGCGGCTTTGGGTGAAAAAAGAAGGAGAAAAGGGGATTCACCGCTTTTCTCGGGGGAAGGGACCGGATTCGGGCCAGGCCTTTTTCAAAGTCTTTTTCCTGAAGCTGTTTTAAAACCGTTTTTTTCAGCCGCCTTCCGGAGCTTTCTCTCCCGGCCATGCCGACGCGTCCTTTTTGTTTTTTTCGGGCGGGCGATTAAAGCCCGCCCGTTTTTTGGTTATGTCCGTTCGACGATTTTTTTCGCGATATCCTCGAAGGCTTTGGCCACCGGGGAGTCCGGATGCCGGTCGGACAGGGAGACGCCGGCGTCTCCGCAGGCCACCACATTAAGATCAAAGGGGATGCTTCCCAGGAAAGGGATTCCGGCGTCCGAGGCGGTTTTTTCGCCGCCGCCTTTGCCGAAAAGATCCACGGTTTTGTCGCAATGGGGGCATGTGAAGCCGCTCATGTTTTCAATCAGGCCGAAAATCTCCATATTGACGGTTTTGCAGAAATTGATGGATTTTCTCACGTCGGCCAGAGATACTTCCTGGGGAGTGGTGACAATGATGGCTTTGGCGTCTTTGATGGTCTGGGCCACCGTCAGGGGCTCGTCGCCGGTCCCGGGAGGGGCGTCGATGATCAGATCATCCAGGTCCCCCCATTCCACGTCCCCGATGAACTGCTGAATGGCCGAATATTTGATGGGCCCCCGCCAGATGATGGCCTCGTCCTTGCTGGCGGTGAGGGATTCGATGGAGACCGCGCCCAGGCGATCCGAGTATCGAATGGGTTTGAGCTTTTTTTTCGGGCTTAAGTCCATCATGCCCGACAGCCCCATCATCCGGGGGATGTCCGGGCCGTGCAGATCCACGTCCATGATGCCCACGTCGCGTTTCATGGCGGCCAGGGCCATGGCCAGGTTGACGGAGGAGCTGGTTTTTCCCACCCCGCCCTTTCCGCTCATGACGATGAGCTTGTTTTTTATTTTGGCCAGGGAGTTTTGAACCGATTCTTTCTGTTTTTTCTGGGCCTGCTGCTGCTGGGCGGCCCCGCAGCTTCCGCCGCCTCCGCTGATGACTTCCATATCTGCGCTCTCTCCTGTTTGATAATGTGTTAAAAAAAATAAAAACGCGGCGCTATTTCGAGTCCGCCGCCAGGTATATTCCGAAGCATAAAAAAACCATGTTGGGGGAAAGAACCGACACCAGGGGGCTTAGAATCTTTCCGTATCCCAAAGAAAGACAGAAGCTGTAAAACACCCAGTAAAAAAAGGCCAGCGCGATTCCAAAAGCCATCCCCGCGGGAAGCGCGTCCCGGACCCTTTTTCTCAACCCCACGCCGATTCCGGCCAGGCACATGATCACGCACACAAAGGGAAAGGAAAATTTGGCGTACAGATCCACCCGGTAACGCGTGGCGTCATAGCCCTCGGACTCGATTTTTTTCATGTAGCGGTAAAGGGCCGAAAAATTCATCTCCTCGGATTTCCGGGCGATTCGCCGGATATCTTCGGGCGCGAAATTCAAATCTTCCTTTTTCTTTTCATCAAACCGGACCCCCGTGTTTCCACCGGGGCCGAAGGTTTGCGTCATCACTTTATAGAGTAACCACTTTTTGTCTTTTGTAAACTCGCCCTTTTGGGCGTCCATGCGTTTTTTGATGGCGAAGTTTTCATCGAATTCGTTGATCGTGATTTGGAACATGGCGTTTTCATGGATGTGGTAGCGCTGGATGTGGGCGATGGCGGCGCCTTTTTTGAGCCATATGTCGGTCTGGTCGGACACAAGGCCCGACTCTTTTCGGACATCGTGAAACCAGATCCGGTTGGCCTTGTCCATGGTGATGGGGACCACCGCCTCGGAAATAAAAAAAAGGATGAAAGAGGCGGCGAGGCCCACGGCCAGGGCCGGGGCCAGGATATGGCGGGGGGGAGCCCCGGCGCTTTTTAACGCGATGATCTCGTTTCGCCGGCTCATGAGGGCGAAAGTGGTCAGGACGGACAAAAGGATGCCCACCGGCGTGATCTGGGCCGCGATGAAAGGGATTTTAAAGACAAAGAACCGCAAGGCGGCCGGAAATCCCAGCCCGGCTTCGATAAAATCGTCTATCTTTTCAAAGAAATCCACAGCCAGGTAAATGCCGATGACCGTTAAAATGATGATGTAAAAATGCCGGGCGATTTCTTTGATGATGTGGCGGTGGACAATGAGCATGGCTAACGGGCGCCTTTGGGTCTTTGGGGAAAACGTTTCAGAACGGCCCTTGCTGAATCCCGTATGAAATCCAGCGAAAGGGCGTATTCCCGGGCGCTTGCGAAAAGAAGGGCCAGGCCGATGGCGCCCATGACCAGGTTGGGCGCCCACATCCCGATAAAGGGCGGGTAAACCCCGGCCTCTCCGAAGACCCATCCGGCGGACAGCATCAGGTAATAAAGGATGAAAAAAATCATGCCCAGGCCGATTCCGTAGGAGCGTTTGGACAGCTTTGACTGTATCCCCAGCGGAAAGGCCAGAACCCCCAGGGCAAAGCATGCCAGGGGGAGGGAAAATTTTTTATGCAGCTCCATCAAAGTCAGGTAATATCGGGCGTCTTTGTTGGCGTCGTTTTCGGCGATGTAGGCCCGCAGCTCCGGAATGCTCATCTCTTCCTCGTCCTTTGGCGCGTTTTGCGCGGACGGGCTCGGGGGAGGCAGCGACAGGATCATGTCGTATGTGTCGAAGCGGAGGTTGCGGGACGCCTTTGAGCCGGGGGCGGCCTGGTGGATGGAGCCGTTGTAAAGTCTTAAGTGAAAATCAAACTTGCCTTTTTCGCCGCGCAAAGTTCCCCTCGGGGCCGCGATGACGCTTTTCATGTCCGGGTCCCGGGCGTCTTCGATGAAAATGTCGCGCAGCTCGTCTCTGGCTGAATCCACCGCGCCCACGTAAAACATCACGTTTTCAAAACGGTCGTTGAAGCGCCTTTCCTCAAGACCCAGGCCGGTGTTTGAGGCGATGGTTTCAAAGGCCAGCTTTTTGGAGGCCATCCGGCCCTCCGGCAGGCCGAAGATGGCCATGACGGCGGTCATCAGGGCCCCTATGAGGCAAAACGCCAGGACCGGGGGCAGGAGGTGGAAAAGGCCGATTCCCCCCGCCTTTAAGGCCGCGATTTCATTGTCGGCGGACATCCTTAAAAAGGTGAGCAGAACCGACATCATCACGGACATGGGGATGATGAATTCAAGAAAAAAGGGCATGGAATAAAACAGGAGCAGGGCAATGGTCCCCATGCCCACCCGGTGATTGACGATCATGTCGGCGATGTCGAGCATCCGGGTCATGAGAAAGACAAAGGTGAGAAACACAATGCTTAAGGCGAAAGGCTGGAGCAGCTCCCGGAAGAGGTATCGGTATAAAACGGAGTTTATCTTCATTGATTTATGGGGGGCTGTCAAAGGAAAGGGGCCCGCCGGATGATTCCGGCGCGGCGGCTCAATCAAGGAGTTTTCGGATTTCCGTGAGCGCGGATCGTATCTCCTCAATGGCTTTTCCCCGGCCGGCCGAGGCTTTGGGGTTTTGCCCGCCTTCGGTCAGCAGAAACTGCTTGGCGCCCTGGATGGTGTATTTTTTGTCATGCAAAAGGCGTTTGATCTTTAAAACCAGCTCCACATCCTCTTTTCGGTACACCCGCTGCCCCGACGGGGTCCTTTGGGGTTTGATTTTTTTAAACTCCGTCTCCCAAAATCTCAGGACATAAGTGGGGATTTGGGTGATTTCGCTGACTTCGCCGATTCGAAAATACAGTTTGTCCGGCGGCAGGGGCGCCCCTGTCTTCTTTTCCCCGATTTTCATTGTCGCCTCACAGGCCCCGGCGGGCCGGAGTCCTTACGCCGGGAGGTCGGCTTTAAACTGGTCCATGATTCGGTCGGCGATTTTCCGGTTTACGCGCGTCGCCTCTTCGTCTTCAAGGGTTCTTTCCAAAGACCGGTAGGTGATCCGGAAAGTCACGCTGGCTTTGCCCTCCGGTATGGGGCTTTTGTCGAACACGTCCAGGATACGCGCCCCTTCCATGAGGGGCTCCTGGAATTCCCGGATGGCCTCAAGGATTCGCCCGGTTTCCATCCCCTTGTCCAGGATGAGGGTGATGTCCCTTGAAACCGACGGAAATTTGGGCAAAGGCTCGGTTTTCAAAGTGTCGGGAACCGCCCCGGCAAGAGAGTGGGCGTTCATTTCAAGGATGAACGCGGGCCCCGGAATGCCGTATTTTTCCAAAACCCCGGGGCTCACTTCCCCTAAAAGGCCCATATATTGGCCATTGATGGAGACGGCGGCCGCGTGTCCCGGCTTGACATACGCGCAGTGGCTTTCGGGAAGGGCTGTGAACTGAGCATCGCCCACTCCCAGCCCTTTGAAGAGGCCTTCGGCCGCGCCCTTCATGTCGTAGAAATCGCACGGGGTCTCTTTGAGGGTCCATGACCGCTCCCATCTCGCCCCGGTCTGGAAGCATAAAAGCGTCTCCGTCTCCTCGGGCAGGGTCTCTTCCCCGGGTTTGCCCGGCGCCTTGGGATCCGGGGCGTTTGGAAAGACCCGGAAGACCTTGCCGATTTCAAACAGCCTCAGGTTTTTCGACCCCCTGGAGATATTTCGGGCGGCGGTCTCAAACATGCCGTGGAGCAGGGTGGTCCGCATGACGGCCTGCTGGGTGGAAAGGGGGTTTAAAATTTTGACAAAATCCCTTCGGCGGTCATTTTCATCCAGGCCCAGAAGATCGCAGGATTCGGCGCTCACAAAGCTGTAGTGGATGGTCTCGAAAAAGCCGAATCCCTTCATCAGCCCCTTGATTTTCGTCCGGACATCCAGCTGTTTGACCGGCGGGGAGATCTGGCCGGAAATCGCCGGAAAGGAGGCCGGAATGTCGTCATAACCCGAGAGTCTGGCGATTTCCTCCATGAGATCCACCGGGCGCCCGATGTCGGGCCTGAAGGACGGCGCCGTCACGGTCAAATCCCCGTTTTCTTCTTTCTCCACCTTGAAATCGATGGATTCAAGCAGACGCGCCATTTCATTCGCTGAAAAGCCGGTTCCCAAAAGCCGGTTGGTTTCTTTCGCGCCCAGGGACAGTTTTTTTTCGGCAAAGGGCTGGGGGAACTCGTCAATGGCCCCTTTGGCCAGACGGCCCCCGGCCGTCTCAAGCATCAGGACGGCCGCTCTTTCCAGGGCCGCCGCCGTTGCCCCGGGATCGCCCCCCCGTTCGAAACGGTAGGACGCTTCCGTGCTCAGGCCAAGGGCTTTGGAGATTTTCCGGACGCCGGCCGATGAGAAATACGCGCTTTCGATGAGAACCCGGGTGGTGGAGGGCTCGATCTCGGAGTTCATCCCGCCCATGATCCCGGCGATGGCCACGGGTTTTTCCGCGTCGCATATCATCAGGGCGTCTTCGGGAAGGGCGCGCTCAACGCCGTCCAGGGTGACGAACGATTTATTTTTCCCGGCCGTTTTCACCACGATGGCATGGCCGGCCAGCCGGTCCAGATCAAAGGCGTGGAGGGGCTGGCCCATCTCCATCATCACGAAGTTGGTGACGTCCACAATGTTGTTGACCGGTTTCATTCCCACCGACAAAAGGCGGTCCTTGAGCCAGAAGGGGGAGGGGCCCACCGTCACGCCCTCCAGAACCCTGGCGGCGTACCGGGGGCACAGATCGGGGTCTTTGATGGAGACTTCGGCCAAATCAAAGACGCTTGTCTCCATCTCCTTTCCGGACGCGTCGGCGCCGGGGCGCAGGAGCGGCTTGTTTTCCATGGCCGCCACTTCACGGGCGATTCCCAGGACGTTCAGGCAGTCCGGCCGGTTGGGGGTGATGTCGATGTCGAAAACCATGTCCGAGAGGGAGAGAATCTCCGAAAGTCTCCGTCCGGGTGCGATGTCGTCCCCAAGGGGCATGACCCCGGAATGGTCGTCGCTGATCCCCAGCTCGGCGGCGCTGCACAGCATGCCCTCGGAGGTCTCTTTTCGAATCCGGGCGGCCTTGACCGTTCCCCCCGGAAGCGCGGCCCCGGGAAGGGCGAGGGGGCAGATCATGCCTTCGGCGACATTGGGCGCCCCGCAGACCACGGACGCCTCCCGGTCTCCCAGGTCGGCCCGGCAGAGTTTGAGGGAGTCGGAGCCTTTCATGGGGAGGATTTCCAGTATTCGGGCCGCCGCCACATTTTCCAGATAGGCGAAGCGGTCTGAAACCGTCTCCACCTCCAGCCCGGCCATGGTCAGGGCCCCGGCCAGGCTTTGGGGATCCATTTCCACATTCACATGGGCTTTGAGCCAGCTTAAACTGATTTTCATACTAAAACTGCCTTAAAAACCGGATGTCGTTTTCAAAAAATTTCCGAATGTCATCAATTCCGTATTTGAGCATGGCGATGCGCTCCACGCCCATTCCAAAGGCGAAGCCCGTGTATCGGGACGTGTCGTACCCCACGTTTTCAAAAACCGCGGGATGCACCATTCCCGATCCCAGGACCTCCAGCCATCCTGTCCGGGAGCAGACCCGGCATCCCGAGCCCCGGCACATGACGCAAAGAATGTCCACCTCGGCGCTGGGCTCGGTGAACGGGAAAAAGCTCGGGCGAAACCGAAGCGAGGTCCGGTCGTCGAACATCCGGCGCACAAAGGAGGCCAGGACGCCTTTCAGGTCGCCGAAGGAGACGTTTTCCCCCACCAGAAGGCCCTCCACCTGGTGGAACATGGGGGTGTGGGTCAAATCTGAGTCGCACCGGTACACCTTGCCCGGGGCGATGGCTTTGACCGGCGGCGGGGTTTTTTCCATGATCCGAACCTGAAGGGGAGAGGTGTGGGTCCTGAGCACCACATTGTCCGAGACGAAAAAAGTGTCCTGCATGTCCCGGGCCGGGTGGTTTTTGGGAAAATTGAGCGCCTCGAAATTGTAATAATCGGCCTCCACCTCCGGGCCTTCGGCGATGTCAAAACCCATGTGTTTGAATATGTCGCAGATGCGCCCTGACACCCGGGTCACCGGGTGCCCGGCGCCCAGGGGCGCCGGCCGGCCGGGCAGGGAGACATCAATGCCGCGCTCTTTTCCCCGGGATTCGCCGCCGGCGATTTCCTTCCGCGCCCGCCCAAAGGCGTCTTCCAGCTTTTTTTTCAGCTCGTTGATTTTCTTACCGGCCCCGGGCCTCTGGTCTTTGGGAAGGGAGGAGATGTTTCGAAGCAGCCGGGTCGCCTCTCCCTTTCTTCCCAGGAAACGCGTGTAAAGCCGCTCTACTTCCTCTTTTTTCTCTTTGATCGGCTTTTTTTTGTCCGAAAGGACGGACTCAAGCCCGGACAGCGCCAGGTCCTGTATGTGTGTGATGGATTCTTCCACTTTTCGCCGTTTTTATCTGTTTCGCCGTTGGATGGGTCTTAAATTCAAGATGCCTGAAGCCGCCGGGCCGCCTCCGCGGCGATTTTGGAAAACCCCGACGGATCGGACACGGCCAGGTCCGCCAGTATTTTCCGGTCGAGCCGGATGTCGGCGAGCTTAAGGCCACGGATCAGTTTGCTGTAAGACAAATCGTTCATTCGGGCCGCCGCGTTGATTCGGGTGATCCAAAGCCGCCTGAAATCGCGTTTTTTCGCCCGCCGGTCCCGGTAGGCGCACATCAGGGCCTTGTCCACGGCGTCGGCGGCGGTGCGGTAGAGTTTGCTCCGCCCCCCCCGGTATCCTTTGGCCAGTTTCAGAACCTTTTTGCGCCGTCTCCGCGCTTTATATCCTCGTTTTATCCTCATGATATTTCTCCTTATTCCCCATTCCCCGCGCCCGGTCCGTTCAAGCCGGATCGGCCGGATCAGTCTGTCCGGGCCATCAGGCGTTGGGCAAAAGCAGTCTGATCTGTTTTCTGTTGGTTTGATCCACAATCCGGGTCCGCCTGAGCGAACGTTTCCGTTTGGTCGTTTTTTTGGTGAGTATGTGACTTCCGTGGGACTTTGAAAATTTGAATTTTCCGGAGCCGGTCTTTTTAAAGCGCTTGGCCGCGGCCCGGTTGGTTTTTATTTTAGGCATACGTCATTCTCCTGATGGTTGAAAGGGCGAAAAAAAACGGTTTTTAAACGCCCCCTGTAAAAATTATGATAAACTCGTAAAAACCGGATCGGACGGCATCGTAAAAATTCGATATACAAGGCGTGGTGATTTTTTGAGAGAGAGGCCATACCCAGTATGCCGAACGAACAAAAAACCGCCGCGACGCATATTTTTACGATGTCGTCAAAATATGTATGGCGCGGACAATGGTGTCTTATCCGCGCCATTTCGCAAAATTCTTTTTATCCGGCCGGCGGCCGATGGTGGTTTATTTGGGAGCGAGAACCATGGCCATGGTTCTTCCCTCCACTTTGGGAAACTGCTCCACAAATGATATTTCGCTGGTCTCTTCCGCGATTTTTTTAAGGATATCCCTTCCCAGTCCGGACAGGGTGATTTCCCTTCCCCTGAAAATGACCGTCACTTTCACTTTGTCTTTTTTCAGGAGAAATTTTCTAATGTGCCCGAGTTTGACCTGAAGATCATGCTCGCCGGTTTTGGGTCTGACCTTGATCTCTTTGAGCTGAAAGGACGCCTGTTTTTTCTTGGCCTCCTGTTTTTTCTTGGTCTGCTCGTATTTGTACCGCCCGTAGTCCATGATTTTGCAGACAGGGGGATTGGCGTTGGGAGAGATCTCAACCAGGTCCAGCCCGTGGTCATTGGCGATGGCAATGGCTTTGTATGTGGGAATGACCCCGATCTGTGAGCCTTCGGGATCGATGACTCTCACCTCTTTGGCTCTGACATTGCGGTTGATATTAATCACATCGGCTTTTCGGTGTCGGTTTGTCTTTCTTATGGCTATTGTCTCACCTCCCGGGAACAGGGTTTCGTATCTAAAAGGGCCGAGCCGGCCGCTTGTTTAAGGCGCATGTGATATAGGGCATATAAAATAGCGGGCATAAATGCAAGAAAAAAATGAAAACGGCGCCTTAAAAAAAATCCATTCTTCCGGATCCGGCTTTTTTTTCGTCCGGCCCCAGGCCCAGGGCGTGTCTGGCCAAGAGGCTGTCCTTCCAGTATGAATGGGCGGGGTCGCTGAAATATTTTTTAAAAAGAGCCGCGCTTTCCAGGCGCAAAACCCCTCCCTCCACCACAGGGCCGCTGTTTTGGTACAAAGGGGCCAGGGCTTCGGCGGGCAGGCCCGAGCCGCCGCCCATGACGTCCTCGTAGGCGTAAACGATTCGGCCGATTCCGCTCAGCGCGATGGCGCCGAAACACATCAGGCAGGGCTCCAGGGTGGTGAAAATGGACAAATCCCCGGGGTTTTCATGGGGTCCGGTTTCGGCGAGCCGTCCAAGGGCGCCCATCTCCGCGTGGTCCAGCTCGTTGAGGGAGCCGGGCCGGCTGTTTCGCCGAAACCCCTCGGCCACGACGCGCTCTCCCCGGGCGATGACGCATCCCACGGGAAATTCTCCCGCCATGAGGGCTTTTTCCGCCAGGGTCAGGGCTTTTCTCATTAAGGCTTCGTTAACGGCTTCTCGGCTCATCATTCTTTGACAGCATCGTAAAAAATTCGATCTACTGTGTTGCAGCGGTTATTTTTAATTGAGGCATACCACATGTATTGCCTCAATTAAAAATAACCGCTACGCCTTGTATATCGAACTTTTTACGATGCTGTCCCGTGCTTTTTTACGAGTTTATCATTTTTTATTTAAGGATCAAATATCTTGATTTTTTTATTTTTTCGTTTATACTGTGCCGAAACATGGACACGCTATCTTCAGACACATTAAAGGGGCATTTTCTCATCGCCATGCCGGGCATGCAAGACCCGAATTTTTTCCAGTCCGTGGTGTGCCTGTGCGATCACACGCCGGAGGGGGCGCTGGGAGTGGTCATCAACCGGGTCCACGCTTCCCTTTCGGGAGAAAATATTTTCAGTGAGCTGAAAATGCCGGCCAAAACCGACGCCGGGTCCATTCCCCTTTACATCGGCGGCCCGGTTCGCATGGGGGAGATCTATCTGCTCCACGGCCCGCCCTTTGGCTGGGACTCCACCATTATGGTGGCCGACGATCTGGCTTTGAGCAATTCGGTGGACGTCCTTCAGTCCATCGCCATGGGCCGGGGGCCCGAGTCCTTCATCATCGCCCTGGGATGCGCCGGCTGGGGCCCGGGCCAGCTGGAAAACGAAATCAGGGGAAACGTCTGGCTCACATCCCCGGTTTCTAAAAGAATCATTGTTGAAACGCCCCCGGAAAACAGGTGGACGGAGGCGGTGAAGGGTCTCGGCGTGGATCCGGCCATGCTGTCCGACAAAGCGGGGCATGCCTGACATCCCCGGGCTCCGCTGAGCCCCGGCGGCTTAAGAAAGGGCGTTCCCGACTCTTTCCTCCCCGTTTTCCCCGGCTTTGGGCCGGGGTCTCTTTTTTTTCAGGCAGACCTTGTCCTTTTTTGCGAATGCGCAAAGCTTGGGATTGTAATACTCCTTGCAGTTGAAAGGGTTGTATAAAGGGCATTCAGGATTTTTTTCCGACATCGATTTTTTTCTTCCCCCCGCTCCATGCTTGCGCGAGCCGGCGGCCTGGACGGCCTGTGGTTTCGCGCGTCTTGCCACATATAGCATTACCCCATAGATTTTACAAGGAATATTATACAACCTCCTTTGAGGAGGCGGCGTTCGCCTCTTGGGGGGCGGGGTCATCCGGCCAGTTTTTCAAGATTCTGTCTGGCAAAATCAATGGACGGGTCCAGCTCAAGGGCCAGCGCGTAATAGCGGACGGCTTCGTCCTTTTTCCCCATGTCCCGGTAGTTGGAGGCGATGTTGGCGTAGTCGATGGCGGATCCCGGGTCGATCTCCAGGACTTTTTTGAAAGACGCGATGGCCTTTTCGTGCTCTTTGAGCATGAAATGGCAAAAGCCCGCCAGGTTGTGGATGTCGGTTCTTTTGGGATCATGCCGGGCGCCTTTCTCCAGCGCCGACAGGGCCTTTTGGTATTCCCCCATGTCCTTTAAGCACACGCCCATGTAGGAATAGATGGAGGGGATGTCCTGGGGCGCCGGGTCCATGTCCAGCGACTTTTTGAGGGAACGAAGCGCCTGGTCCGGCCGGCCCGCTGAAAGATGGGCCGAGGCCAGCTGAAACCGGACGAAGTATTTGCCGGGAAGCGCCTGGTCCATGCGTCCAAGGATATCGATGGCGCGGCCGGGGGGAAGCGTCTCGGAGATGATTTTGGATAAGAACATGGCCACGCCGCCCCCTTTGGCCCGCTCCCTGAAATGGGTCCCCGGGACAATGGTGTAAAAGGCCGGAATTTTGAGAAGGGGGTGGGTGGTCTCAATGATCAGGGCCTCCATCCCCATTTTTTCAACGGCCCCGACCAGGTTTTCCACCTCGATTCTCATATTGGGGTCCGAGATATCGGGAAGATCGCCGACGCCCACGGTTTTTTCAGGGTGGATGACAAAATCGGCCTCCCCGGGGCCGTCGAATTTCGGAAGCCCGCTTTCCAGGTAGTTGGCCCCCGTGTTGAAGTCCCCGGCGAGCTGGGCCGTTTCCGTGAGGGCCCGGGCGAGCGCTTTCTCCGGGTTCGGCGCTGTTCCGGCCGTCCAGACGATTTCGCTTTTTTCCGGAAAAGTGGAGGGGTCGTGGGCCAGGACCCCCACAGTGGGGATTCCCAGGCCGCAGGAAAAATCCGAGATATAAATTCGGACCCCGGCGGCGCGGTATTTTTCGATCATTTCTTTCACGGCCGGGTCCGACGCCGAATCCGGTCGGATTTTCGGGGCCGGGGCGATTTTTTCGCTCACCAGGAAAGAGACGTGCCGCTCGATGGTTTCGCATATTCCCTGGGTCAGGGCCTCCTCGGGGCCGTTTCCCGCCGATGTTCCGTTGAACTCGTTGATGGCGAAAAACCAGTCAAAGGGAATCATCCACTCTTTTTGGCGGTTTAAGCTCCACCCCTTTGTCCATTTCATGGGAATACCGGCGAATATCTCCCGGACCGCCCCCAGGGATTTGGAGTCGTCATGAACCGAGCGGGCGATCATCTCAAAGGGCAGGGCCTCTTTTCCCAGGTCGTTGAGCGAGCCCATGAAAAAACGGGAGGGATCGTTTTGAAGGCTGAAAAAACTGAAGCGCTCGGCCAGCTCCATCATGGCGCTGGCCTCGGCCTGGAGGGGGTCGGCGCCTTTTCCCATCTGTTTTCGGGTTCCGGACAGCGCCCGGGCGTCTTTTCCGCACACACTGAGAAAAACCGGTATGCCGAGCCGGCCGTTGTCGATCCGACGGGTTTCTTTGAGGATGTCCAGGTCCGCTTTTTTCAGCGCCGCTTTGAAGTTTTGAATGGTCTCTTCCGGTCGGATGGTTTTGTCCTGGTCGAATGTCCGGGTTTTGAAGGCGTCTTTTAATGTGATCATGTGATTCCTGTTTGAAAAAAAAAATGTTCGGGTTTTTTATCCACAATTTGAATTGACCCTTGCTGATTAATCTGATATGGGTGTTTATTTAGATGTGTTTGAAAGAAATAGCAAGGGATTCATTTCAAAACCCTTGGGATTTTTCAAGACGCAATGAACGGCATGGGGATGTAGCTCAGATGGGAGAGCGCAGCGTTCGCAACGCTGAGGTCAGGGGTTCGATCCCCCTCATCTCCACCATAACCCTTTTTAAAAAGACCGTTTAAGAAACAGTCATGATCCGCTCATCAGAAGCCGTCCGAAAGACCCGTGAGACCGATATTTCCGTGGCCGTCCGCCTGGACGGCTCCGGCGAGCGCGATATCTCCACCGGGATTCCCTTCTTCGATCACATGCTGTCCCTTTTCGCGGCCCATGGTTTTTTTGACCTGACCGTCCGGGCAAAGGGCGACATTGAGGTGGATTTCCACCACACGGTGGAGGATGTGGGGATTGTCCTGGGAGAGACGTTCTTAAAGGCGTGGGGAGACAAAACAGGCGTTCGGCGCTTCGGCCACGCCTCCACTCCCATGGATGAGACCCTGGCGGTGGTTTCGGCGGATTTGTCGGGCCGGCCCTTTCTGGTTTTCAACGTTCCGGCCGTCATTCAATCCCCCGGCGCCTTTGACGTGTATCTTTCCGAAGAATTTTTCAGGGGATTTGTCCATTCGGCGAAGATGACCCTTCACATCAACGTCATGTACGGAAAAAACGAGCACCACATCATTGAGGCCATATTCAAATCCGTCGGCCGGGCGCTGGACCAGGCCCTTTCCCCGGACCCCCGGATCAAGGGCGCGCTTTCCACAAAAGGGGCTTTGTGACATGCGGATCATTCCCGCCATTGATATTAAAGACAATCGATGCGTCCGGCTGCTCCAGGGGCGTTTTGAGGACGAGACGGTTTTTTCCGACGACCCCGCCGCCATGGCCCAAAGATGGGCCGGCCAGGGGGCCCGTCTCATCCATGTGGTGGACCTGGACGGCGCCGTGGGAAAAAAGCCGAAGAACCTTTCCTCCATCAAAAAAATACTGGAAACCGTGGATGTTCCCATCCAGGTGGGCGGGGGAATCCGGGACATGGAGACCATCGCCATGTATCTCGATCTTGGGGTGAGACGCCTGATCCTGGGCACCGTGGCCATCAAGGATCCCGAACTCGCCGCCGGGGCGTGCGCGCGCTTTCCCGGCGCCATGGCGGCCGGGATAGACGCCCGGAACGGCCTTGCGGCCATAGACGGATGGACAAAGACCACCGACGTCAGGGCCATTGATCTGGCCCGGCGACTGGAGGACGCGGGATTTTCCGCCATTATTTTCACCGACATCGACAAAGACGGCATGGAAAAAGGCCCCAACATTGAAGAGACCCGAAAGCTGGCCGAGGCGGTGTCCATCCCGGTGACGGCCTCGGGCGGCGTGTCCGGAATAAAGGACATCCTCAACCTTCTGCCCCTTGAAAAATCCGGCGTGGACGGAATCATCACGGGAAAAGCCCTTTACACCGGGGCGCTGAGCCTGAAAGAAGCCATGGCCGCGGCCGACGGGCGCGGCGAAAGGGAGCGGTCATCGCATTGACGCGCGTCGGCCTTTTTGGAGGCACGTTCAATCCCATCCACTCCGGACACATTCGGGCGGCCGAAAAGGTTCGGGACGCCTTTGATCTGGACACGCTTTTTTTCATCCCTTCGGCCCTGCCCCCGCACAAATCCCGCGAAAATCTCGCGGACGCCAAAGACCGTCTGGACATGATCCGCCTGGCGACCCGGGGCGGCGCGGGATTTTCAGTGTCCGACGCGGAGATCCAACGCCCGGGCGCCTCATACACCATCGACACGGCGCGGCATTTCAAAAAAAAGATGGGGCCTTTTTCAGACGTTTTCCTGGTGGTGGGGATGGACGCTTTTTTGGAGATCCACACATGGAAATCATACAAAAAACTCTTTTCTCTCACGGCCTTTATCGTCATGACGCGCCTTGACGGGGGCGTGGGAAAATATCTGGACAGCCTGGGCGCCTATATCCGGTCCCGGGTGTCGGGCGGGTATGGGCTTTCACAGGGCGAATCCTGTTTCCGGCACAGCGTCTTAAAGCCGGTGTTTTTTTTCGATGTCAAACCCCTGGACATCTCCTCCACCCGGATCCGGAGCCTGATCCGGTCCGGCGAAAGCCCCGGCCCCATGCTTCCCGCCTCCGTTATGAAATTTATCAGCCAAAAAGGGTTTTACCGGTAATTTTTTAAGCCTCCTTTCCGCCCGGCCATTGGGCCGTTTCGCAAAAAGGAGGCTTTTGTTTTTTATTCGTTCCAAGCGTCGGCCGAGGCGTCAGCGGACGCGTCGCTTCCGGGCCGGGAGACCCGAAGGACCCGGATGTTAAAGCGGGCCGGCGCGCTTTGGTCCTCGCCGTTCCGGTCCTTTCCGCCGCCGTCTTTTAAGACCGCGGTCACAGACGTTTTCCCGCTTCTGTTCCGACGGGGCGTGAACGTGAGGGTCCCGCCGGAAGAGATGGCGGGCTGGACCGCGAACAAGGACGGACGCGAGGCTTTGACCTCAAAACGAAGTCCCTGGCCCGACTCGTCGGCCGGGCCGGCGCTGATTTGTCTCGCCCAGTTTCTCAAAACCCGCCTTCCGGCGCTCTGCCGGACCCGGATGTCGGCGCCTTTTGAAAACGACGGCGCGTCGTTCACGGAACGAACCGTGATCCCGAGCGTCACAGGCGCGCTTTGATCCGCGCCCCCGTTTTCCACTCCCCCGTCGTCTTTGGCCAGGACCGTGACACGGGCCTGTCCGTTTTGATCCAAAGCCGGGGCAAAACTTAAAACCCCGTCCGAAGAGATGGCGGGCTGGGTGGAAAAAAGCCCCGGACTGCTTGTTGAAACCACCGTGAATCCAACGGTCTGGTCTTTTTCGTTTTCAGGCCCCGGGCGGATGTCCTGGGCCCAGTCGGAAAGCGGGATTCGCCGAATTCCGGCGTCCTCGTCCACGGTCTGGTCCAGGGCCGAAAAAGACGGCGGATCGTTCACCGGACGGGCCGTGATCGTAAACCGGACCGGGAGATCGCTTTCATCGGCGCTGATTCCGCCGTTCTCCACGCCCCCGTCGTCCCTTAACCGGACCGTCACATTCGCCGTCCCGTTGGCGTCGGGATAAAGCGCGTAGGTCAACCTCCCGTTTTCGTCCATGGCCGGCGCCTGGTGGAAAAAGTCCGGGATGGCCCCCGGCGCCCCTTCACGGTCGTGGGTCAACACAAAGCTCAGCCGCTGGTCCGACTCGTTGTCCGGCCCTTTGGCGATCCCGGACGCCCAGTTTTCAACGACCTGGGCCCCTGAGTCCTCAATGATATTCAGGTCCGGCCCCCTGACAAAGGACGGGGGATCGTTCACGGGCCTCACGGTGACAGAGGCCGAGGCGCTGTGGGCGCTGTAAGGATGATACTCCCCGTTTCCAGACACGTCCGCCCTTCTCCCGGCCATGCCTTTGGTCTTGTCCCAGGCCCGGAAGGTGATTGTCGCATCCCCGTTCCAGTCCGAAAGCGGAACAAAGCGGATTCGGTCGGACGCTTCAAGAAGCCGGGCCCTTATCGGGCTCGCCGACACAAAGGCCGTCCAGTCCCCGCCGGGGCGGCGGTATTCCCACCGGCCCCCGTCGCTGTCCGCCGAGATCACGGCCATGCCGACAGCGTCGCCCTCGGGGTCCGACGCCCCTTGCAGAAAGCGCGAAACCAAATCCCCGGAACTGTCTCTTTCATCCTCCGGAATCGGGGAAAAGGCCCGGGCGCCCCCCGGCAATGACGGCGCGTTGTTTAAAAAAACCGGCGCTGAAAGACCGGCCAACAGATTCTCATTGCCCGCGTCATCCACCGCCGTGGCCGCGTACTGAAACCAGGCCCCGGCGTCCGCGCCCGCGTCCATATAAAAGGCGTTTGGGGCCCCGGTCCGCTCTCCCGCGGGCGAAAGCCCGTCCAGAACCGCGAGCCTTTCCCGGGAGGCGCCTTTGATTTTGTAAATCCGGTACCGGGCGAAGTCCCGGTCCCGGGAAGGATTCCAAAACACCCGGACGGCGTCATAGACTTTCGAGCCCGGGGTTTTGGCCAAAGCCGCGGCAATCCCGGTCACACGCTCCGGCGGGGTGGTGTCTTTGATCCTCTCCCCCAGTTCCGTGAACGGGCTTTGGCTCCCGTCCATATCCATGGCCCGGACCCGGGCGTATATGACGCCGTCTGAAAAGGCGTTCATGGGAATCTCAAAGGCGTTTTTCGTGGTGTAAAAATCCATCTCCGGGGACGACGAGTCCCGCCGGCCCCCCTGGACATGGTAAAAACGGGTCCGGTTGTCCCCGGCCGCCTTTCTCCACGACACCCCGACCGGGTCCGGGGACTTGCTTTTTCCCGAAAGACTCACAACCGCCACAGGCGCCGGAAGGGCCGAAGGGCTCTTTCCGCCGTTTACCAGGGCCATCAGCTCACGGGCCTTTTCCAACTCCCCTTTGCCCAAAGCCTCCATGACCGCCGAGTCCATCCAGGCCCCGGCCCCGGCCTGAACCCCCGCCCAGTCGATTGTGTCATTGACGGGAACCAGATGGGGCTTGAATTCGCCGTCCAAAATGGCCAGCTTGCGCCCGTCGTCCGAGAAATCAAAATCATGGATTCCTTTGTCAAACCGGTAAAGCTTCATCCACAAAGGAAACGCCTTTTCCCCGGATATCCACGACGCGTAAAAATTTCCGCCGGCGTCCGACGCCGTGACAAAGACCATGCCCCCGGGGCCGTGAAACAGATCAAACTGTCCCGGGGAAAAGGACACGATCCCCTTTTCCATGTCAATGGCTTTAAAAGACGGCCATATCTTTTTCCACGCCGCCGAAGAAGAGGCGGAATAAAACAGCTCGTTTTTCCCATTGACCGCGATCATGCGCTTTGCCTCCAGGGGAAGCAGCTCTTTGAGAGCGCTTTCCCCGGCCGATGCCGGACGGGGGTCCGGGATCATGCGCCAGCTCCAGGCATAATCTCCCGTTGTGACGCCATGATTCGGGTCCCTGAACTCGTGGATCTTTCCCGAATCGTCCAGCGTCCAGACCATGCCGTCTTTTCCGGACACCATGGAGCCGATCTCCCGGTCCCCGGCAAAGGGGCCGTAATCCGGAAGCCCCCACCATGTGCCCGAGTCCTCGCCGGGCTGGGCGGATTTGAAATCAAGATGGTCAAGATGGTCCCCGTCCCACCAGCCGAACCACATGGCGCCCGGGCCTGTTCCGATTCCCCCGTAACGCTTGTTCTGGCAGCTGTCCGACGTGTCGCCCATGTCAATGGCAAAATAAAGCGACGGGTCCGAAGACTCGTCGGGCACGTACGCCCGGGCCGCGTATCCCGAAAATCCCGACGCCTCCGGGCATCCCTTCACCCGGCCGGTCAGGTGATACATCCGCTTTTTCGGATCGTTGGCAAGGGCGAATGTCCCGCCCCCGAACTTCACATTGAAAAGACGCAAATCCTCCTGCCGGGAAATCCTCACTTCGTCGCAGTCGTTTCCGAACCAGGACTTGAAGGCTTTCCCCATCGACCCGAAGAGGTTTTTCATAAATTCCCCGGGCGAGGTGAACAGCTTTTCCGGGGATTTTCCCGCCTCGCCAAAGGCGTCCTGGACAGCGGACATGGCGCTTTTAAAAGCGTCCATGGAGGCCGAGCCCAGGGCTTCTCCCGCGCCTTTGAAATCGCCTGAGAAAACCCGGTTTCCGGCCTCAATCACTCCCCCGGCCGCGCCCGCCGCGATGGTCATGCCTTTGATCGCGTTTCCCTCGCCGAGATCAATGAGGGTCCCGGCTCCTCTTTTAAAGACGCCGTGGGCCCATTTCGCCTCGTCCATGATTCCCATCGCCTCGGCGGCTTTCAGAGCCTCGTCCTGGACGTTTTCCATGCGGTCGAAGGCGAAGTCCTCGGCGTCGTCCATGATTTCATCCCGAATTTCCTGGACATCGATTCCTGTCACGTTTTTCACCTGCTCATTCATGTAAGAATGCATCATTCCTGTGGGAGTCATTTTATGAACAGCCCTGCCGATTTCCCTTTGGGTCTGCCGGTATTCTCTCATGGCCGCCGCCGGATTGTCGCTTTTCTCCAGAAGCTTTCGGTAGGTGTTGAAGTACAGTTTGGTTCCGGCTGTGGCCAGGTTCAGCGCCATGCCCGGAATGTCCGCCTTTCCGTTGATGAAGTCCCACAGAAAACGGGCCACCCCGTTTTCATTTCCCGGTCTTTCGGCCAGAGAGGCCAGGGTCTGATCGGTGAGCATGACCAGCGCCCGGAGCAGATCAATGGTTCCCATGACTTCTTCCGGAAAAAGGTTGCGGACGCTGGGTTTTTCCCCGACTCCGGAAACAAACCCCCCCAAACTTTCGCCAATAGAGACGGTCTGGGAATAGGCGGCCTCGGATATCGTGGTCAAAATCTTTTCCATTCCGTCCCCGGAAAGTATCCGGGTGAAATCCTTCACAAACATTCTCATCAAATCGGTCATGTTCGCGGCCCAGGGATACCGGGCTTTGAGTTCACCCACGATCGTTTCTTTGTAAACCTTGTAAAGGATTTCCTGGATCTCAAAAAGATCCATGATGATCTTTCCCGCGTTCACAGCGAAGTCAAAGTAGTCCTGGTCCACTTTTTTCATGGCCTCAAAAAGACCCGATTCCCTCATTTTTTCAATGACCTGTTCCACCAGCACATTGAAGTCGGCGTTATTGGGGTCCCCGGTGAACATGGGATCGATGATGTCGGTGAAAATTTCCTCAAGAAAATCTTCCAGGAAAAAATCAACCGAGACCCCGGCCAGGGCCTGGCGGGGGAAAACAGACGCCAGCATTTTTTTGCCCATTTCCTTCAAAACACCTGAAAACATTCCGGTGAAAAACGGGTCCGCGCCTTTTGAAGCGGATGGTTCAATCTCTTCCTCCCGCGTGGCGACCTCCTCCGCTTTTTTCAGGGCCTTGTCCATCTCCATGGACAAAAGCCTGGGCATTTCCGCGCCGAATATCTTTTTTTCCAGATCATCAATCATCTTCACCACCGGGTTGGCCGCCACGAGCCGGGCGATGCCGAAAGCGGCGGCCATGTCTTCGGCGAACATGTCGAATATGAACTCGCCGGCTTTCATGGTGAACTCTCCGTATTCCCCGACCACCCGGGCCGCGTCTTTGGGCAGATCGGCGGGGTCTTCCAATTCCTTTCTGAAATCTCTCACGTCTTCCCCGGCGCCTTCGAAGAACCCGGCCGCCTCTTCGTCGGTCACGGCAAAGGCCGGCGCCGCAAAAAAATCAGCGACCGCTCCCCCCGCCGCCAGGATAAAGCGGGTCAGGGGGGTTTCCAGTTTGCCTTGGGGGCTTATGTCTTCATTGAAAACAATTTCATATTGTTCGTCGTTTATCCGGCAGGTTCCTTTGATTCTATCCGGACCGTCGAACTCAATAAGATGAAATTCGCCGGAGATGTTGTCCTTCCAGAAATAATAATCTTTTCCATTATTTCCATCTGTTGCGCGGTAAAGTGATCCTTCAGCCGATATGTCGCTTCCAGCTTGTTTTTTAAAAGTCTTAATATCACTATTCCCGAGCTCTTTTATCTCTATAATGTTTTTCACGTCTGTATTTTCAAGCAATTTTTTTTCTATTAGTAAATCTATTATTTTGCCATCTCCATCCAGATACTCAATTTTAGGCTGTTTCTGGCCAGATCCCGGTTTAACAGCCGCTCTATGCGCAGCTCCGTCCATTTGTTCTCTGGCTCTGCGATCGGATGAGGGGCCGGTTGGACGGTAAGTTCCGTGGGCATCAGAAAAATCCACATGAGAAAGAGGCTTAACTTTAGGCTTTTTCTGGCCATCTCCCGGTTTAACAGCTTTGGGAAGGGAAGGGGGTTTTCTTCCAGGCGGCCAAGGCTTAAATTCAACAGAGTCAGGTCCTTTGCCCTTTCTGGTCTCTTTTATTCCTTCTTTTGAAATTATGCGCCTTGTTGACTCTTCAATGCCGTCTTTAGACTTTGATTGTTTAACGCTAACAGTCTCTTGCCTGAAGTCGACTTTTTTTACGTCTGTATAGCGGGTTCCGCCGGGCGAATGGTGATCGCGAGAAGATATCCATTCGACACGGGTTTTCCCTCCGGGCGACAACACTGCGGTCACAGAACGGTCTTTATTCCCCTTGGGAGTTTGAGTGATACTAATGTTGTCGGACTTCCGGCTCCGTAATACTGTTCTGGTTGTCTCGTCCGTCATACTTGTATATTTAAAAGGAGAGTTGAACCCATCATCTACAGTCCTTAGTTCTTCATATTTATCAATCTGGATTCCTGCTCCATCATCGCTAAAAACCCCTTGCTGACGCACATAATGAGTCTGGATTGGATTATCGGAAAAAAATTCTTGTTCACCAGGCTGAAAAGGCCTTTCAGATACCTTTCCACGTAAAAAATGTTTAGGTTTCCCATGAATTGAATGAACTGCCTTATACTCTTCGCTTCCCGTCTTAAACTCTGCTTCCACTCTATAACTGTCTCCGCCGGGAAACTTGGTTTCATATTGGCCCGTACCGCGCCTGAGATGCTCATAAGAAGATACCGTTGTACGCTCAGTCCTATTATCAGACCATTGGGTTTTGATGTCTAATAAATCGAGTCCGTCCCGGCGACCGGGTGTCTGTATCCTGGCTTCTGTATAAGGCGCCTTAAGTCTAGCTTCGCGTTTAGCGATTACGTAAGGCGAAGAGCTTGCCTCTTCACTTTCACGGGCGCGTATATCCGAATAAGTTTCTGTGCTGTAACGTTTGGTATAATGATCCCAATGCGCGCCTTCGAAGCCATCTTGAATCGTGATATCAATTCTTCCATCAGGCTTTGTTTCTTCATATGTCTGGCTGAAATACCAATTCGGCTTCTCGGCGCGTCGGCGGGAAGAGGAATGGTCGTAACTGAAAGGGGGAGCGGCGGCGGGGTCAAACTCGATCTTAGGTCCCTCAGCTTGGGACCGGTTTGCCTCAAAAGCCCGCTCAGGTGGGATGGCCTCCCGCGAATCTCCCGGCAGGGGGAAATTTCCCTCGTCTCCTTGTCTTCCCGGGGAGCGAGGCGGATTTTCAGCCCTTCTCAATGCCTCCGCATCGCTTGGAGCGAACGACGGGGGAGCGGCGGCGGCATTGGATCTGTCGGCTCGGCCTTTTCCGGCGCGGCGGGCCTGTCTCCCACCGGGAGCGGCGGCGGCATTGGATCTGTCGGGTCGGTGAAGACCTGTGTGTTTCGCAAAAAACTCGGGATTAACAAGAAAATCTCGATCTACTAAGTAGTTTATGCGATCAGAAGGAATTCGATCCAAGTTCTTATAGTATCTCCTTAATGTGACGCCGCCTGCCGAATCGCCGCGTTTATTTAAAACAAGCTGCATGAATATCGCTTCTTGTTCGGCTGGCTGGAGTACGTCTTTCGGGGGCCGAGAGTGGAATCGTCTTTTTTTTCCGTCCTCAAGATATTTTGAATAAGTAGGCCAACCGCCGCTATCTATTTCTTCCCTGAAATAACGGGGGTCACAAATTAAGCCCCTGTCCACCAATTCTTGGACGCGACCGGGAGCAATTCTATCTAATCTCTCCATATAGCCGGTATATATTTCTTCTCTTCGGAGGGGGCTCGTCCTGATTTTGAGATCGTTGAAGTCAAAAACACGCATGAACACTTGCTGTTGAATCAACTCGTCTTCATCTCGAGTCAATTGGATGGGAATCCAAGACGGGGGAACGGTTTGAGCCCCGGTGACGTTATCAGGGATGGCCTCAGTCCTGGTTTTGCCGGATTGATTCGCAGACAACAACCAATCAGTTTCTTCCCTTGCTTCCAGAGCCTCGACACGTGTCATTTTTTTTTCGTCGTATATGCCGCTTTTATGCTTTTTTTGGGCGATCAGGTCGAAAATTCTTCTTCTGCTTTTCAGATGTTGCCTGTCGGCGGTTGTCAAACTCTCTGGAGCGTCCAAGTGAATTCGTCGACTTTCGTCCGGTAAAAGGCTGGGACGCGTCGCGCCTATTTTATCTGTGACATCACTATTCTTTAGGGTTAGGGCGTCGGATTCAGATCCCAACGCAGCCGCCCTGACTTGGTCAAGCTTTTTTTTTGACTGAATTATATCATAATCTTTTGAAGTCGATTCGACAGATGAAGGCCACGGTTTATTTTTAAACTGATAATCTTCAGGCCACGGCTCTCTGGGCGCAGGTGTGACGGGCCTTCGGTAGTGCGGGTTTGATGTCCGGGCCGCCACACTCTCAAGGGGGGATGCCTTAAATTCAGGCGATGGTTCCTGTGAGTTTTTTATGGCGACAGCTTCCGGGTCGGATCTTACCATCCAGCGTTTTTGTTTCCCGGAAGGTTGGGCGCCGGTTTTTTCGTCAGGGCTTTTCATTCTTTCAGTGGCGGGAATCGGCTTTGCATGAGGAGGAGGTTCTATAAAGACGGGCGTTTCGTCAGGCGACTCATTCCCGCTTCTACGGGGAATTGTCACGGCGTTTCCTTGATGGGATGGCGTTCCGGAGATTTCCGCCTCAGCCCTTCTCAATGCCTCCGCATCGCTTGGAGCGTAGACGGGCGCTTCGCCATGCTCTGACGGGTAATGCCCGCCGGGTCTGCGAATTCCGAGGGGGCCTTTTTCTTCCAGTCTTTTTTGAAGGGCGCTGACCCTGACGGAAGAATCTGGAAAATTATGGGGCGCGACTTCAGCGGCGGTTTTCTCTGAGACGTTCGCATGACTTGGAATTCCACGAGAACGAGAGGAAGGCATTGATGCTTCACTCGCCGCGTTCGAATTCGGATGGCCCAAAAAGTCAGAAAGCGGATCATTTGTCATCCTAACTTTTTGAGAGCCGGTTTCCACGTCAGGGTACCTTTTTTTCAAAAATGCCAGAATGTCGTCAGCCTCCTTCATCTGGTCTCCTTCAGCCCTTCTTCCCGCCGCTCCCCCGCGTCCGCGTCCGGAGCTTGCCTCCTCGCCGCCTCTCAAACGGTTCACCAGGTCCAATGTGCTTTTTCTCGGTCCGGCATCGGCAAGAGGCGTCGCGGCCGAAAGTCTTCTTTCAGCCTCCCGCAAAGCCGCCGCGTCGGCGGAACTCGAAGCGCCCCTTGCGGACGGGGATGCGGAAGAAGACATTCCCTCTGCGGGAACCTCCCGCGCCGCCATTTCCTGAGCCTCCGCAAGTTCCTGCGGATCTTGTTCCATGGATATCTCCGGAGGGTTTTTATCTACTCCCCCTTGACCAGTGGCGACAGGGCGTGCGTCAGGATCATGCCGGACAGCCCGGGCTTGGGGAAAAGCGTCAACGGTGTCCACGGAATTTCCTGGAGCAGGTGGGCGAGCAGACGCGCCATAAGAAGAGGCATGGAGAGAAACGGGGGTAGGAGGCAAGTAGATATTAGAACGAAGAATTTTGTCATCATGCACGGCGTTCTCTTCAGGCGTCCTAGGATACTCATCTGTGGTCATCCTTCTAACCAGGAGTTCATCTGGAACTTCTTTCTCTTCAGGTAATGGAGGAAGCTCAACATCCGGGTCTTTAAAAGTATTACTGGGAGTAACAACAAATTCATCAGATTTTATATGAATAAAGACATTCCTGTCAGGAAACCAGAATGCATTCCCGGAATGGTGGTGAAGCAAAAAAGTTTTGTCGTCTCTGCCATATTGTAACGTGTACAAATATTTCTCCCCTTGTTCACCTGAAAGCTTCATTCGATAAAGCGTTGGCGAAACGCTTCCCTGAGCCATAAGCGAAGGGCGCCCGCTTTGAGACAAAACTTTAAATTCAGGGAATATGAATTGTTTTGCAGATTCGACCTGGTAAGTTTCTCGATATTTTTTGGGCAAAAAATGTTGTAACTGTTGACGGACTTCTCCCAATCCCCCCAATTCTTTAAAAGTTTCTGATTTTTGGTATTCGTCTGGGTTTAAAATTCGGCCTTGATAATCCACTTCAAAATATTCTCCCCGCTTCCCCTCAGCCAGAGTCAAAAATGAGACTCTTCTTGTAGATACCCCGCCACTTCTATCAGTAAGACGCACATCATAAACAAAACTTCCTTTGAGCGGACCATACAAAGCTGAATGCAACTCGGGTTCCTCTTCAAAAGAAGGAGGACGAGATTGAAATGAAGCTCTATGGGTCGGGGTTTCGATGGGACTGGTAAAAACGTTCTGGCCCGGCCGGCGCTGTAACATTTTTACATAAGCGGTTTTCGGATACTTGAGTTCGGCAAGATGTTCATCTGCCTCTGCTGGCGACAATATGCTTGAATGAGAATGAGTGGAAAATTCAGATGGTGGGGGAGAGGAACTCCCATGCGCAACTGGTGGAGTCGAGTCTAAAGTTTGATCAACCCACTTTCCTATAGCTCTTTTTCTAACAGGTTCTTCATAAGGGACGCGCATAGGACCGCGCCTGTCCTGCATACGACGTTCAAAAAAGCGTTGATGATCACCTTTTCTTCTCACCATCGCAGAAACATCGCTACTATTAAAAGGAGAGAGTGGCAGTGGCGAATATTCTGGATCTTCAAGCGCCATTCCTGGTATATCCCTTTTATATTCCTCTATTCTTTTTTCAAGTGAAACCTCTTTTTTGTCAGCGGCTTCACGCTTCCGCTCCACTCGTTCTTTAGCCCTTCTCTCAATACCTTCTTTAGCAGCAATATCTTCTTTACCAGGTGATATACTATATATTGATACTCCACGCTCCATTGGTACCGCATCATTTGCGGCGTGTGTAGTCTCTAATTCCCAACTTGGAGGGAGTTCAAAACTAGGTGATCTACTATGTATTGGCGTCAGTGGCGCCGCATCATTTCCAAGTCTGGCGTCGTGTGCAACCTCTAATTCTGGCGAATCTGGAAGGGGTTCAACCGACGATTTTTTTGGGTTGGCTTTTTCGATCGCGTTTAACGCTAATTTCTGCTTCTCTTTGAAGGCAGCGCTCAGTAACATGTTGTTTTCAAGAAACAGGGCCTGCGCATCTTCAAAGAATTTCTCATCTATCGTGGCTAAATATTGTTTGTACTCAATATCATCTCGCCTGCGCAGATATTCAAGTTGTTTCTCAGCCGCAGTCCTTAGTGTTTGTCCATGAGGTTTTTCGCTTTCGGAGACGGATGAGCGGGCCACGCTAACTTCGCGATCCGATGAAAAATGAGACCGTTCCGATCTCGCTTCACTATGGGAGGGTGTTCGAGGATCCATTCCTGCAAGCATCTGATCCGCAGGCGCAGGGGATGCCGGGTCAAAATCCACAGGCCCTTCCCCCGACTCTAAAACCCTGGGCGATGGGCTTCCCGGCTCCTCGGCCGAATTCCTTTTTCTTTCCCACATAACAATATGAGTATCTGCTTCATCAGGCTCTGTAGAAACACTGGAGGTGCTGGAAGGGCTTCTTTCCCGCATCTGGTTCGGTCTTTTCGTCACTATCTGAACCCGCGCTTGTTGAATTTGCAAGCCCTGATCAGGGTATTTGTCATTAAGAAACGATTGCATTTTTTCAACTTCGCCGTCAATGTCTATAAATTCTTCCTTTAGGTCTGATATTTGACTTTCATCAAGAACAACCCGATCAGCGTCTTGAATTTCCGTGACCCGATGAGAGCCTTGATGCGGGGCATCCGATGGCCCTGTTCTTCTCATGAGTCCTTGAAACCAGTTCCAATTAGGCATTAGCCCACTCAAGAATTCCACAAACCCTCCGCCGGAAGGAGCTGACGGGGGAGCCTGTCCTCCGGCGGAAACAGGGGATAGTCCATCAGAGACGGGAGCGGCCGCCGACGGATGGTGAGGCGGAGGAGAGAGCATGCCCGGATCTTGGCTTCGAGAGGCTCTCGGGGAAGGCGGAAGCGCGGCCGCCGACTGATTTTTTTGAAAACTTTCCTGCGCTCCCTCGCGGCTTTGGCGAACAGGAGCGTCATCCGCATGGGCCATGCTGGGAGGCATGGCCGGCTCCCCGGTTCCACGGGAGGCGCCGTAGCCCCCTCTTGCGGGAGCGATCCCGCGTCCGCGTCCGGGCCTCGCCTCCTCGCCGCCTCTCAAACGGTTCACCAGGTCCAATGTGCTTTTTCTCCCGGCATCGGCAAGAGGCGCCGCGGCCGTAAGCTTTTTTTCAGCCTCCCGCAAAGCCGCCGCGTCGGCGGAACTCGAACCGCCTCTTGCGGACGGGGCTGCGGAAGAGGGCATTCCCTGGCCCGATTCTCTTGCGGGGAGACCCTGAAACGCCATTTCCTGAGCCTCCGCAAGTTCCTGCGGATCTTGAGAGTGAGACATCCCTGGAAATTGTTCACCTCCCCCCTGTCGGTTTATGGCAGGACGTGTATGGGAGCCGCCATCAGGCCCAGGCGAATCTCCCGCATGCCGCCGCACGCTGGGTGGACTGGGGGGGCTCACATTCATAAGCGACAAATCCGATGAATGATTCCTGAACCTGGATGAGACGCGTCGCCCCTGTGTCCAAGGCGCCGGTGTTCCGGGCCCAGGCGAATCTCCCGCACGCCGTCGCGCCTGAGGAGGACTCAAATTAAGAGACAGATCCGGAAGTCCTGAAGATCCACGATCTCTTTTCCTCTTTATTCTTTCAGCTTGTAAGCTGGCTTGCTCTCGTTTTATCATGTCCATATGACGTTGGTATTGATGGCCTTTAATCCCCTTTTTAGCTTGTTCCACCATCTCTCTCCTTTTACCTTCAAGAAAAGGAGTGACTTCTTGTTCAAGGTCGCTATCATCTATTGACCTGAAGTCATTATGATCCTTTATTCTGAGTTTTTTTCTAAGTTTATTTCTCTCAACTTCATCCTCTTCCGTGAAGCTTCTTAAGTCATGACGGAGTTCCCTTCTTTGTCCATCAACTGTCTGTATAGATTCCGGGGGCTTATTCGGGTCAGTCGTCCTTGCCTTCTGGTCAAGCCCCTTTAGCCTCAATTTTCTCATTTGCTTTTCAGATCTGGCTTTTGAGGGAAAAGCGCTTTGAGGAGCCGTTGGGCCAGACGGGTTAGAGGCTCTCTTCGCTTTTCTTTCGGAAGACGGGTCAACAGAATGCCCGCCCGGATCTTTACGTGAAAGAAGCGGGGCACGCCCTGACTCGCCGGCCACCCCGCTTGAAGGCGGGACAGGATCATGAATAGCGGAAGCCGGCCCCGGCGAGGACGGTGGGCTGGTTTTTCGAAACCAATTAAGCGGGTTCCATGAACCCTGAGATTCCATCGGCGCGTCGCTTCTCCCAGATCGCCCAAACGGAAACCATGAAGTGAGGCGTTCCCAAAGGGTTGGGGCGGAAGAGCCGGCCTGGGGAGCCTGCCCCCCGGCGGGGACAGCGGCGAGTCCATCAGAGGCGGGAGCGACCCCGCGTCCGGGCCTTGCCTCCTCGCCGCCTCTCAGACGGTTCACCAGGTCCAATGTGCTTTTTCTCGGTCCGGCATCGGCAAGAGGCGTCGCGGCCGAAAGTCTCCTTTCAGCCTTCCGCAAAGCCGCCGCGTCGGCGGAACTCGAAGCGCCCCTTGCGGACGGAGATGCGGAAGAAGGCATTCCATCTGCGGGAACCTCCCGCGCCGCCATTTCCTGAGCCTCCGCAAGTTCCTGCGGATCTTGTTCCATGGATATCCTTGAAGGAGTGTCACCGCCTCCCTGCCTGTTTACGGCGGGTCGCCTATGAGATTGCATTACTGGTTGCGTAGAGGAGGTCGAGGCATGGGAAACGCTGGTCTGTCTCGCGGCGCTTTCCAATTCTCGTTTTCCAGCTAAAGGGTTTGGCATGCTTGGCTCGAAGCGGGCCCCGGCGACTCGCGTCATTCTTTTAGGAGGATGGTCCATAGAAATCTGGCGGGTTGAATCTGAAGCATGAAGATTTGAACCTCTTGCAGGCTCGCGGCCTGTTAAGCCAACATCCCTTCTTGCCGGAGGGACGACAGGGATGACTGGACGAGAAACATCTTCCATTTTCTGAAATTTTTTGAGCATTTTCTCTTCTATGCTCTTTCTTTTCTCCGCAAGCTCTCTCATTCTCTTCTCACGCGTTTTTACTTCCTCGCGTAAAACCTCAATTTCATCATCCGAATACTCCGGGCCCTTATGGGCGGGCCTTTCGTCAGGGGTTTCACTCCCTCTCCTCCGGTGAGGGCCCCCTGCTTTTAATGGACGGGAGGGCGCCGGGATTTTTGCCTCAGCCATTTTCAGGGCTTGTGTATGACTGTGAGGCGGCGTCATATGCGTCGGAAGATGAAGAGAAGGTCCTTGATTAATAACAATCTCGGGAATTGGCGTCCCCGGAATATTTCCGGATGGCTTCATTACTGTTGCGTCCATAATATCATCCGCATCCGCAGGCCTCGTTCCGTTCACTGTCATCTCAAGACTCTGTCCGGCGGTAACAGAAAAGTTGTTTTGCCTGTCAGGAGACCAATCGTCGGGACTTCTTCTCATTTGATGGGTTTCAAAGCTATGGCGCGCAAGCGCTGTTTGATTAAGAGGGTCTTCATCAGGAGACCAATCGTCCGGACCTCTCATTAGGGAGGGTCTTGAGGCTATTACACCGGTATCGTCAGGGCTCAAAGGAACAACAGAACCAAAAGATTCGTCAGGATTTGCAGACATTTCTAAACGGTAAAGTTCTTCCATTTGTTGAACAAAATCAAAAGATTCGTCATCCATATCCATTTGTTGGCGAGCGTTTTCCATCATTTTTATCTCCGCTTCCGTCAGAGGAGCATCAAAACTATCATCAGGAGTTTTCGGAGAGACGCCTGGAGACTTGGGATCAGCGCCAATTAAAGCGTCAATCTGTTTTTTTGATTTTTTAGCTTCTGAAAAGCTAGTAACCGATTCTTTTTCAGGATGCTGGGGATCCAATATTTTTTTAAAAGCGCCCCTTCTTAAACGCAAACCTTGGGTGTCAGCTATGCTTAAAGGCCTCTCAGTAAGTCCATCAGCTAAAACTCTATTGCCCTGAGATAAAGTATTAAGCCCGCTATCAAAAAGTTTTTTACGCTCACCGCTCTCTCTTACAGGAAGTTTTTCATTAAATCTTTCAGTTACCGCCCTGCGATACTTTCTTGTATCACTTGTATCCAAAATTCTGTCTTGTTCTATAAACCCATGTCTTACTTCTTCATCTTTGGCGTAGAATGGGCTTTCAGGGTTGCCATACCTTTCTGAACGTTGCTCATATTGTCTTATCGCGCGTTCATCTTTTTCATAGAACGGGCTTTCCGGGACGTCGCGCTTATGCCGTTCTAAACGTTGCTCATGTGTCATTCTTTTTTTCGGGATGCTCGGTGTTACTGGTTCCTTCGAGAGCTTCCGCGCTTCCAGCTCGAATTTTAGCGGGTCATCAACATAATCGGGTAGAAGACGATCCGGTTTTCGGTCGCTCAATCCCGTTATTCGAGGTATTACCCTCCCAGGGGGGGATATTGTCAGTTCAGGCGATGGTTCCTGTGATTGTTTTATGACGACAGCTTCCGGGTCGGATCTTACCATCCAGCGTTTTTGTCTCCCGGAAGTTTGGGGACCGGTTTTTTCGTCAGGGCTTTTCATTCTTTCAGTGGCGGGAATCGGCTTTGCATGAGGAGGAGGTTCTATAAAGACGGGCGTTTCGTCAGGCGACTCATTCCCGCTTCTACGGGGAATTGTCACGGCGTTTCCTTGATGGGATGGCGTTCCGGAGATTTCCGCCTCAGCCCTTCTCAATGCCTCCGCATCGCTTGGAGCGTAGACGGGCGCCTTCGGCGCGGGCGCTTCGCCATGCTCTGACGGGTAATGCCCGCCGGGTCTGCGAATTCCGAGGGGGCCTTTTTCTTCCAGCCTTTTTTGAAGGGCGTTGACCCTGACGGAAGAATCTGGAGCCGGGGGATTATCAGGAGCGACTTTAGCGGCGGCGTTGCCGGTGACGTCCGGGGGGAAGGACCTCGGAGTTCCATCTTCGCCGGCCCGGCTCGCCTCCATAGCCTGCTCAAGTTGAATGGCCTCTTTCTGATCTCCCGGCGGGGGGAACGTTCCCTCGTCTCCCTGTCTTCCCGGGAACTGAGGCGGATTTTCAGCCCTTCCCCAGGCCTCCGCGACGTCATGTCGCGCGGCATCTTCTCCCTGTCGTATGGCGTCGTCTCCACGCCGCGCGACATTATCGGCCATGTCAGTCTGCCGGGCGGCATTGTCTCCACCTCCGTCGGTATTCATCCATTTAAAAATTTTTACAGCCAAAGCGGTCATCGCCACAGCCGCCAGAATCCCCACGCTCCCTCCCACGACCGCATGGGCTTTGGGGGGCGTGAAAGGCCGCTCATTCATCACCGTGGAGAAAGGCCCGGCCACAAGACAGAACACAAGCAGCATGCAGATGGCTTTTTTAAAAACTTTGAATTTCGGAGATTTCATTTTCCAGAACATGATTTCCATCCTTTTTTTTTGTTTTGGGGGGCCGGACTTGACCCCGATGATTTAAAATTGATTTTTGTTTTTTAAAAATAACTAAAATATTTTTCATCCTGGATGGGAAATTATATTTTTTTATTAATCTATGAAAGGAAATTGATGGACAAAAAAAACAAAAAATAGGAAAAAATAGGAAAAAAATAAAAACGCTTCTTCGAAAAAAATTTGGAACCGGAGACAAAAAAAGAAAAATAAGGCCGGGCAAAGTTTTTCTTGAATATAAAAGTGAAATTGTGTTAAAGTTTTTGGAAAGAGTTTTGTGGCAGGTTTATTTTTTTATTATTAATAACAATTGCTTAGATATTTTGCGACGCCTTGTTTTCGTTTTTTAAAAAACGGCGGGCATATTTGCCAAAGGCTTTACCGATGAAAAACGATCCGTATCCGGACATAGACGTTTACCTGGACGCCGTCTCAGGCAAAAAGGCCCGGGACATTGTGGCCCTGGACGTGCGGGGGCTCACCTCCATCGCCGATGTGTTTATCGTGTGCGGCGGGCTCTCAAACCGCCAGGTGACGGCCATCGCCGATCACATTCAAATCACGCTGAAAAAAGACTCCGGGATCCGGCCGCTGAGCGTGGAGGGAAAAAAAGGGGGGCGGTGGGTGCTTCTGGATTACGGGGACGTGGTGATCCATGTGTTTCTTGAGACCGAGCGAAAATTTTACGATCTGGAGGGCCTTTGGACGGACGCCGGGCGAATACCTGTGAAATCCGATGAAAGCCCATAACAAAAAGACCCGCCTGAACAAAAAACGGGAAAAAAATGACCCCGAAAAAACCATGTCTTCTGCTCATATTAGACGGATGCGGAATCAACCCGGACCGCCGCCAAAACGCCTGCGCCCTGGCGGACTGCCCCAATCTTGACCGGCTCATGGACGCCTATCCCCACACCCGCCTGTCGTGCTCGGGGGAAGCCGTGGGGCTTCCCGACGGGACCATGGGAAACTCGGAGGTGGGGCATCTCAACATCGGGGCCGGGCGGCCGGTTCTCCAGGATCTTCTCAGGATCAACCGGGCTGTGGCCGACCGGTCTTTTTTTCAAAACGCCGCCATCCTGGGCCTTATGGAGAAAGTGGCGGCCGAAGGCGCGTCCCTTCACATCATGGGCCTGCTTTCAGACGGCGGGGTCCACAGCCACACGGATCACCTCCGGGCCCTTCTGGACATGGCCGCGTCCGGGAAAGCGGGGCCGAAAATCCGCCGCGTTTTTGTTCACGCCATCCTGGACGGCCGGGACACCCCCCCGGACAGCGGGCTGGAATATGTCCGGTCATTGAAGGAATGGGCCCGGGAAAAGGAAAACGTCCGGGTGGCCACGGTCTGCGGCAGATTTTACGCCATGGACCGGGACAAACGGTGGGACAGGATCGAAAAGGCCTTCCGGCTTTACACCACAGGCGAGGGAAACCGGGAAAACGATCCGGAGACAGCGGTTGAAAACGCCTACCGGAAAGGGGAGACGGACGAATTCGTCTCCCCGACCGTGATTTTCCCCGGGGACGGGGACCCCGGCCTTCTCAGGGACGGGGACGGCGTTGTGTTTTTCAATTTCAGGGCCGACCGGGCCAGGGAGATCACCCGGGCCCTGACCGACGATTCCTTTGACGCCTTTCCCCGGGACCCCCGGCCCCGTCTGTCCGGTTTTGTGGGCATGACCCGTTATGACGAGCGCTTTGGCCTGCCGTCGGCCTTTCCCCCGGAGACCCTGAAAGACACCCTGGGGGAGACGGTCAGCCGAAACGGACTGCGGCAGCTCAGAATCGCGGAGACCGAAAAGTACGCCCATGTGACCTATTTTTTCAACGGCGGCGCCGAAGAGCCCTTTCCCCTGGAGGAACGATGTCTGATTCCGTCCCCCCGGGAGGTCCGGACCTATGACTTAAAGCCTGAGATGAGCGCCTTTGAGCTGACCGACAAGGTCCTGGAGGAGATCGACTCCGGCTGTTTCGATCTCATGGTGGTCAATTTCGCCAACATGGACATGGTGGGGCACACCGGTATTCTGCCCGCCGCGATCCGGGCGTGCGAGGCCGTGGATATCGGTGTGGGAAAAGTCGTGGGCCGGGTCCTTGAAAAAGGGGGCGCGGCCATTGTCACTTCGGATCACGGCAACGCCGAAAAGATGGCGGATGAAAACGGCGGCCCTCACACGGCCCACACCACCCATCCCGTGCCTTTCATCCTGGCGGACGACTCCCGGAAAGACGCGGCCCTGCGTCCCGGCGGCTCCCTGGCCGACATCGCCCCCACGGTTCTGGAGATCATGGGCGTTGAAAAGCCGGAGCGGATGACGGGGCGGTCTTTGACACATATCCCGGAAGGGGAAACCGGAAACGAAAAGGAGACATAAAAAATGGGAGATGACGCGTATCGCAAACTGGCAAAGGTTCTGGACACCCTGCCCAATGGATTTCCCGCCACTGAGTCGGGGCTTGAGATCGACATTTTAAAAAAGACCTTTACGGAAAAAGAGGCGGAGATGTTTTGCGATCTGAGGCTTTCCTTTGAGACGGCGGACCAGATCGCCGAGCGGACGGGCCGCCCCCTGGAGGGGCTGGAGGATTTCCTGGACGCCATGTGGGAAAGGGGTCTGGTGTTCGGCGTGAACATGGGAGGGGTGAAGATTTTTAAGATGATGCCCTGGGTGTTCGGCGTCTATGAGCTTCAGCTGGAGCGGATGGACCGGGAATTCGCAGAAATGTGCGAGAAATATTTCAAGGCGTTCGGCAAACAGTTTTTTGAAAACAAACCCCAGTTGATGCAGGTGCTTCCCGTTGAAAAGGAGATTTCGGCCATCCAGGAGACCCTTCCCTATGAAAAGGTGTCCGGCATCATCGAAAACGGCCAGTCCTTCGGTCTGGCGGAGTGCATCTGCAAAAAGGAGAAGCGCCTTTTGGACGACGGATGCGACAAACCCTCCGAGGTCTGCATGGCCATCGCGCCGGTCCCGGGAATATTTGAAAACAGCCACTGGGGACGCCCCATTTCAAAGGAAAAGGCCCGGGAAGTGTTGAAAAAGTCCGAGGAGGCGGGCCTGGTTCACATGACCAGCAACGTGGAGAGCGGCCATTTTTATATCTGCAACTGCTGCGGATGCTGCTGCGGGGTTTTGAGGGCGATCAATAATCTGGGCATCGCCGACGCCGTAAACACCCACTTCTTCGCCGAAATCGATCCGGACTCATGCGTGGCCTGCGGGGTCTGCGCGGACGAGCGCTGCCAGGTCAACGCCATTGAGGAGGACGGCGATGTGTATCGCGTCATCAGGGAAAGCTGCATCGGCTGCGGGCTTTGCGTGTCCACATGCCCGGAGGAGGCGGTGTCCATGAAAAGAAAAGCCGACACCGAGATTGTGGCCCCGCCCGGGGATGAAGACCAGTGGTTTGAGAGTCGGGGAGAGAGCAGGGGGGTGGATTACAGCGCGTATAAGTAGAAACGCCCCCTTTTGCTCCGTTTCCGCGCTGGGCAAAATGGAACGTTTTTACACAGGAACCCGGTGAGGGGCCGCTTAAATCCCCGTCAGGAAAAACATGAACATCCAACAGTTTCGATACTCATCCGACAACCTGGGATATGTGTTATATGGCCGGCGGACGGCTTTGGCCATAGACGGCGGGGCCGTGGACGACATCGCGTCCTTCCTGGATGAAAAGGGCCTGGATTTAAAATTCGCCGCCAACACCCACGGCCATCCCGACCACACATCCGGGACCCGGCGGCTCATCGGGCGAACGGGCGCCCGATATCTCGACCACGAGACCCTGATGAAAAAAAAGGCGGTGGAAATCGAAGGGGAGACGGCCCAGGTCCTTCACACCCCCGGTCACACCCCGGACTCCATGACGTTTTTCGCCGACGGGTTCCTGGTCGCCGGAGACACGCTTTTCAACGGCACCATCGGGAACTGTTTTTCCGGGGATTTGAGGGGCTTTTACGAGTCCATCAAAACGCTCATGGCCTTCCCCCCGGACACCGTCATATACGCGGGCCACGACTACGTGGAATACGCCATGGCCTTTGCCCGGGTTATTGAGCCGGACCATCCCCATATTGACGCGTATTTGAAAAAATATGACCCCCGCCTGGTTCGCTCCACGATGGGCGATGAGATGAAAGTCAACCCGTATCTTCGATTTAACGATCCCGGCATGATCGATGTGTTAAAAAAACGGGGGCTGGCCCATTCGAATGAATACGAGCGGTGGGAATCCATTATGACCTTGTCGTGAAAGGAAAATGTCATGACCCTCAATGTGGTTGAAAAAGTGGACGATCTGGTGAAAGTGGACCATGCGCTGATCAGCGTGTCGGACAAAACCGGTCTGGAGACCTTTATCCCGGCGCTGATGGACATTCGACCCGGGATCCGGTTTTTTTCCACCGGCGGAACCTACGAGCGCCTGCGGGGGATCATCGGCCCAGGCGCGGAAAAAAATCTGATCCGGGTGTCCGACTACACGGGCCAGCCCGAGACCCAGGGGGGGCTGGTGAAAACCCTGGATTTTAAAATCTACCTGGGGCTTTTGACGGAAACATACAATGACAGCCACCAGGAGGATTTGAGGCGGACGGACGCCGTTCCCATCGACATGGCGGTGGTGAACCTGTACCCGTTCAAGGAGGTGTCAAGACGCCCGGGCGCCACGCTGGAGGAGGCCCGGGGCAACATCGACATCGGGGGCCCCTGCATGATCCGGGCCGCGGCCAAGAATTTCATCCGGGTGGCCTGCGTGTCGGACCCCGGCGATTACGGCGCCGTGGTTAAGGAGATGGCCGCCTCCCAGGGCCGTATTTCCCTGGAATCGCGTTTTAATCTGGCCGGAAAAGCCTTTTCCCACACGGCGTCCTATGAAAAAGCCATCTCGGATTTCTGGGGGAGGCAGACGGCCGAAAAAATGGCCGGATGCTACGAGTCTTAGACGCCGTTTTTGGACAAGGGAAGGGACGGGGCCATGTCGGTTTTGATTTTTTGAAGCCGCGCCAGCCTTTCCCGGGCAAGGACGAGCCCGAGCCATTTTTCAAACAAAGGCGCCAGGCGTCCGGCGTCCCGCCTTCCCTTCTCGGCGACGCGGTTTTCCAGGTCCGAAAGGATTTTTAATATTTTTCCCCGCCGTTCCTGGTCCTGGTCCTGGTTCTGGTCCGGGGCCTGGTTTAAAAGATTCCGGCAGATATCCGCCGCCTTTCCCAGACGTCCCTGGTCGGCGTGAATTTTGGCCATTGTCAGCGTTTCAAAATCGGATGGTGGGTTCACGGCGCGCGCCTTTCCCGCTTATGGGTTTGGTTTTTTGGGTTTTTTCCCCGGATCATGGAGGTGGAAGACCACCTCGCCGTCGGCCGCCAGGCCCAGCTCCCGCCTGGCGACGCCCTCCACGTAAACCGGGTCGGTTTTCAGCCGGTGAATTCTTCTGTAAAAATCCAGATTTTCGTCCGCCAGCCGTTTGTTGTCCAGAGCCAGGCGTTCCAGCGTCTTTTTCATCCGGTTCCGGTCCATGTATCCGTTGTCCCCGAACACAATGAGAATCAGCGTCGCCCCCAGGACGGCGGCCATGACGCCCAGCAGTATTCCACGCTTCATTTTTCAGAATCCTTTCCCGCCATTTGAAGGATCGTTTTCATCTCCCGGCTTTTGAGCGCGAACGCGAGCAGGGCGTAAAGCGCCGACCCCGCGGCCACGCATATCAGTATCCCGGTCAAAAGCCGGGAAAAGTCGTCCTGGCCGGGCGTTAAAACAAACCGCGACATGGCGAAAACCGCCCCGCCCATGACCAGGGAGGACACCAGGATTTTCAGCGACGAAACCGTGAAAAAGATTCGGTCGAAAAAATCGAATTTCGCCCTCAAGGCCCGGGTCAGAAGGATGAGGTTGAGCATGGAGGACAAAGAGGTGGCCAGCGCCAGCCCCCCATGCCCCATGGGGCCCATGAGCGCCGCGCCCAGGATGATGTTGGCCGCGATGGAGATGACGGCCATTTTCACCGGGGTCCGGGTGTCCTTCAGGGCGTAAAAGGCGGAGACCACGATTCGAACCCCTGAAAACGCCCACAGGCCCGCCGAGTAAAACAAAAGCGCATGGGCCGTGGACTCCACAGCCCGGGCGTCAAAGGCCCCCCGCTTGAAAAGCAGCGCCACAATGGGTTCCCTGAGCGCCATCATGCCGAACATGGCGGGCAGGGTGATGAACCACACGAACCGCATGGCGTGGGAAAAGGTTTGGCCCGCCGCCTCCATGTCGCCGGCCGACACCTGTCTGGACAGACTGGGCAGAACCGCCGTGGCCAGCGCGATGGCGAAAATTCCCAGGGGAAACTGGGTGAGCCGGTCCGCGTAGTACAGATAAGACACGCTGCCCTCCGGCAGAAGAGAGGACAGAAGCGTCCCGGCCAGTATGTTCACCTGGTAGGCCGCCGAGCCCAGGATGGTGGGAAGCATCAGGACCCCCACTTTTTTTAATCCCGGGTGGCGCAGCGGGATTCGCCGCCCCAGCCGGACGCCTTTTCGGATCACAAAGGGCGCCTGGAGCGCCAGTTGAAGCGCCCCGCCGATGAGAACCCCGATCGCCAGGCCCATGGCCGGCTCTTCAAGCCCCGGGGAAATGAGAAAAACCGCCCCGATCATGGACAGGTTCAACAAAACCGGGGCCAGGGCCGGGGCCGCGAAATGGCCCATCACATTTAAAATCCCCATGCAAAGCGCCACCAGGCCGATGAACAGGATATAGGGGAACATGACCCGGGTCAAAAGCGTCGTGAGGCGAAGCTTTTCGGGGTCCTCCATAAACCCCGGGGCGAACGCCCGGGCGATGAAGGGCGCGAGCAAAACGCCGGCGAGCGCCACAGCGGCCAGGATCACGGACAGGCATTTCAAGGCCGATCCCGCGAAGCGCATCGCCTCCTCTTTCCCCTCTTTTTCCAGATAATCGGTGAACACGGGGATAAAGGCCACGCTCAAAGAGCCCTCGGCGAAGAGCCTCCTTAAGAGATTGGGGATCCTGAAGGCCACGAAGAACGCGTCCGAGGCCATCCCGGCGCCGAAGAACCAGGCCAGGGCCATGTCCCGGATATAGCCCATCACGCGGCTGAGCAAGGTGGCCGACCCGACGATTCCGGCGGCTTTTGTGACTTTTGAGTTTTCGGTCATGGCGCGGACAAATCGCCGGCGTGTCCGGGATTTTCAGGAAACGGGAATTCAGTCATGGTTGAGGCTGTGTTTTCGAATGATGTCGCTTTGGGCGCTCCATTTTTCGGCGATTCTGACAATTCTTTCTTTGAGCTGCCGGCGCTCGGCCATGTTCACCGCGTTGATGAATATGGAGTCCTTTAAAAGTTCCGCGAGGGTTTCCGGATTGTCTGTCATCATCGTTCCTCCCTTTTTGACGGCGTGATTCAAAGGCCCTTATGGCCGGATTTTGAGTTTATGAGTTGACTATAGCCAAGAATTGTATAAAAATAAATCATTATTTTGGAAAAAACAAAAAAAGGAGGTCCCAATTATGGGCGATCAAGCGGGTGTTTTCGAAAAACCGGGGCCGGCCAACACAGACGCTGTTCTTTCGGCGGCGTATGAGCGGGGCAAAGCCCTGGGCCTGTCCGAGCTGGCGGTGGCCTCCACCACCGGGGAGACGGCGCGCCGGGCTTTGGATGTTTTCAAGGGGTTTCAGATCACGGCGGTCACCTACCACTGCGGATTCAAAGAGCCGTTTCAAAATGTCATGACGGACGATGCCCGAAAGGATCTTGAGGAAAAGGGGGCCCGTGTGATTTCGGCCACCCACGCGCTTTCAGGAGTCGAGCGCGCCATCGCCATGAAGCACGGCGGGTCGTATCCCGCCCTTCTGATCGCCGACACCCTCAGGCTTTTCGGCCAGGGGGTGAAAGTGGCGGTGGAGATATCCATCATGGCCGCGGACGCCGGGGCCCTGTCGGGGCGCGACATCATCGCCATCGGCGGAAGCGGCAGGGGCGCGGACGCGGCCCTGGTTTTAAAACCGGCGGGCCAGTCCCACCTGTTTGACATGCGGATTCGGGAGGTGATTTGCAAGCCCCGGGATTTTTGAGGCCGGGATTTTTGACGATGTCGTCCGCCGTTTTTTACGGGTTTATCATGTTTTCTTGATTTCATTTTGAGCGTTTGATTTTGTTCCATTGACTTTGTGCCACAAAGTGTTATATTTTGGGTTAGAAGCATGCCGCGCGGAATGCTTTTTTTCATCAGCCGGCGACAATAAACAGTCTCATGAAGAGACGCACCCAAGCCAAAGGAGGTTTTAGATGGGAAAAGACAAAACGAAAGCGCCAAAAGAGCTGGACATTTCCAGCGTCACCACTTGCGAGGCCACCGCCCAGATGCTTGAGAAAGCCAAGAAAGACGGGGTGGAGACCGCCTTTGACCGGGCCATGAACATGAAGGCCTGTCCCATCGGCGCCGATTCGGCCTGCTGCAAGCACTGCGCCATGGGGCCCTGCCGCCTCAACGCCCGGGATCCTTACGGAAAAGTGGGGGTCTGCGGCGCCACCATCGACACCATCATGGCCCGGAATTTTTCCAGGATGGTGGCCGCCGGGGGAGCCGCCCACACGGACCACGGCATGAGCATGCTGGATATGTTCCGGGATGTGATCAAGGGAAAAATCAAGGATTACCGCATCAAGAATCCCGCGAAGCTCAAAGCGGTGGCGGAATCCATCGACATTGAGACCCAGGACCGGGAACTCATGGACATCGCGGAGGATCTTTACAAAGAGCTGGAGCGCACCTACACCCAGGTGGACGGGGAAATCCCCTTCGCCAAACGGGTTCCGAAAAAGACCCTGGAGACATGGCGCGAAATGGGCATCGTTCCCCGGGGGGCCATGCGGGAAATCATGGAGCTGATGCACCGCTCCCACATGGGCGTGGACCAGGATTACGAAAATATCGTCAAACAGTGCAGCCGAACCGCCCTTTCCGACGGATGGGGGGGATCCATGGTGGCCACCGAGATATCGGACATTCTCTTCGGCACGCCTTCCCCGGTCAGCGTGGAAGTCAACATGGGGGTTTTGAAAGAGGACATGGTCAACGTCATCGTCCACGGACACGAGCCCAACCTGTTTGAGTCCATTCTCGCCTCATCCCAGGAGCCCACCCTCATCGAAGCCGCTGAAAAGGCCGGCGCCAAGGGCATCAACCTGGCGGGAATGTGTTGCTCGGGCGCGGAGATGCTGGTTCGCCACGGCGTTCCCCACGCCGGAAACTTCATGTCCACCGAGACCGTTCTGGTCACCGGGGCTGTGGACGCCATGGCTGTGGATGTCCAGTGCATCAAGCAGGGTCTGGGCAAGGTGGCCGACTGTTACGACACGCCCCTGTTCACCACCAATCCCAGGTGCAAGATCGAGGGCGTCGAGCACATCGAGTTCCACGAGCATGATCCCAAGGCCGCCACGGATGAGATCATCATCCGGGCCATCTCGCGGTTCAAGAACCGGACCGCCAGGATCGAGATTCCCAAGAATGTCAACGTCGGCGTTCACGGGTTCTCCCACGAGTACATCAGCTACATGCTGGGCGGATCGTTTCGTTCCTCCTACCGGCCCCTGAACGACAACGTTATCAATGGGCGCATACGGGGCGTCGCCGGAGTGGTGGGATGCACCAATCCCAGGATGAAGCAGGACTGGGTCCATGTGGAGCTGGTCAAAGAGCTGATTAAAAATGACGTTCTGGTGCTTCAGACCGGCTGTTCCCAGATCGCGCTGGCCAAGGCCGGGCTCACCACGCCCGAGTCGGCCATCCTGGCGGGGGACGGATTGAGGGAAGTGTGTGAGACCGTTGGAATGCCGCCTGTTTTGGGAATGGGATCATGCGTGGACAACAGCCGCATCCTCATCGCCGCTTCGGAAATGGTTCGGGAAGGAGGCCTTGGAGACAGCATCGCCGATCTTCCTGTGGCGGGCGCGGCCCCTGAGTGGATGAGCGAAAAGGCCATCTGCATCGGCCAGTACTTCGTGGCCTCGGGCGTGTTCACGGTCTTCGGCGTGACCTTTCCCATCGTGGAGGAGACCAAATTCCACGAGTATCTGTTCAACGGCCTGGAAAAACAGGGCCTGGGGAAATGGGGATTCACTCCGGATCCCTATGAAATGGCGAAGATGATGATCGCCCACATTGACAAGAAGAGACAAGAGCTGGGTCTGGACAGATCCAAAGAGCGCGTGTTGATGGATATGTCCGACCGGCGGCAGCTTGACGTCGCGTAGATGAAACCGGCGGGGGCGAAAAGACGCCTCCGCCATTCAACTTAACCGTTTAAACGGCGTCGCAAAATTCGACAGGCAAGGCGCGGTTGTTTTTGAGACGCCGTGTCAATCCGGGGTTTTTCCGGCAAACACAATCCCCTCGCCCGGGAAAACCCCATGCCCGGACCCGTCCCTTCCTCCTTTCCCGGCCCGGTGAGCTTCGGGCCGGCGCCCGGGAACGGGGTCCGGGCCCTCCAGTGTGGTTTCGGACGGATGCCGGTCCTTCATCATGGGGTTTTTTCGAATATCCACCTGGGTGGGCGCGCTGAATTCAATGGGAATATGGTTGGGGTCAAAGGCGTAGATGGAATGGATAAACCCGTGGTCGATGATCTCAGACACCCACATTCCGGCGGCCCTGAACCTGTCGATCAGCTCATGGAGATCCTCGTCGGACTCCACCCCGATGGAGACATGGTCAAAGGAAAAGGGGCCTTTCACCGGCGCCCCGTGGTCCTTGGGCGGATTTTTTTCCACGTCCGGCCATTCAAAAAACGCGATGAGATCGGTTTCGGATATCTCGAAAAAGTAGTGGCGGAACCGGCTGTTTCCCAGACCCGCCACCAGACGCATCCCCAGAAAATCCCTCCAGAAGCGGATGGTTTCGTCCATATCCGGCGTGACCATGGCCAGGTGATTGATTCCGCTGTATGACGGCATCATGCCCCTCCCTTTTTTATCCCACAGCCGCCAGCGCGGCGTCGTAGTCCGGCTCATCGGCGATTTCCCCCACCAGCTGGGAATACAGAACCTTGCCCTCTTCGTCAATGACCACCACGGCCCGGGCCAGAAGGCCCTCCATGGGGCCGTCGATGATTCGGACCCCGTAGCTTTCCCCGAAACGGACGTCCCGCATCTCCGAGGCCGAGACCACATGGTCGATCCCATTGGCGGCGCAGAACCGGGCGTGGGCGAATGGAAGGTCCCTTGAGGCGCAGATGACCGCAGCGTTTTCGCGCTTGCCCATCTCATGGTTGAAGCGCTCCACGGACAGGGAGCACACCGGGGTGTCAATGCTGGGGAAGATGTTGAGGACCACCTTTTTTCCCCGGTATTCGGACAGCGAAAAATCAGACAGGTCGGTTTTCGTCAGTAAAAAACCCGGGGCCGGGTCCCCCGCGGCGGGCAGGTCCCCGCAGGTGTTGATGGAAGCCCCTTGCAAAGTGATTCGCGCCATGACAACCTTCTTTTTTTAAGCGGTTTTCAAAAATCGCGTCGCGTCTAGGAATCCTTATTGGAGAAGAACCCCTGTTTTTTACTGACACTGGATGGCGTCGCCTAACAAATCAGCGACGCATTTATTCAGGCTTTTGCCTTCAGCGGCCGCTTTGGCGGCAATTTCAGCATGCAGTCCGGAGGGAACTCTTAAATTAAATTTTCCGGAATACTCTTTGCGCGGATTGATTCCTTCTTCCTTACAGATATCAAGAAACACCTTGAGAGAAGTTTTACCCTCTTTCCGAAGTTCCTCAATATTTGTGGCGTAAAAATCGGCTCCTCCATTAAGACCGATAAATTCTCCACGGAATTGATCAATTGCGGGGTCGTATTTAATGATGGCCTTATAACCATCAATATTCATAATATTCATCATGGCTTGACTCCGTTTTTCTCCAACCATTTTCGAATGCTTGAAACAGCTCCCTTATTAGTATCCGGTGAGGGATGGGGTCTATGAAAAACCTGGATTTCACCAAAAAGAGCAACGCCGATACGGGAACCTTTCCGTTCAGATATTTTTGCGTCCAACTCTCTAAAAAGAGACTCAATATCAGACCACTTGATATTGCCGCTTATGGGTCGCGCAAAAATCAGTTCTAATGTCTTTTTGTGTTTTCGTTTCACAATATTATTGTACCATTTTTTGGTACTATGTCAATCGGGGAATATTGATAAACTCGTAAAAAATCACGGGACAGCGTAGTAAAAAATCACGGGACAGCGTCGTAAAAAATTCGATATACAAGGCGTAGTGGTTATTTTTAATTGAGGCAATACATGTAGTATGCCTCAATTAAAAATAAGCGCTGCAACACAGTAGATCGGATTTTTTACGATGCTGTCAATATTGGGTGAAACGTTTTTCACAATCATGCGACTTTCGCTATGAATGTCTCGACTGTGACCGTATCGCGTCATCTCATTGTCCTCCAGGCGGATCACACGCGTTTTTTCGTTGGGGAGCGCGGGTTTGTCGTTTATTTACGGGGCGCCGAAACGGCGCACCGGAATCCCGTGTCGTTGAGCCAGTAGGATGGATTGGCCCACATTCTTTTGGACGTCCGGGCGTTTTCCTTCGCGAAACGGCCCCAGCTCCCTCCGCCCCGGATGACCTTTAGTGTGCTTCTCTCGTTTCCGGCCCCGGCTCCGGCGTCCATGAAACGTTTCAGGGGAGGCGCGCCGTCTTCGGGTCCGGCGGGGTTTTCGGCCACTGATCCGTCTTCAAATTCCCGGTAATAAAACCGGTCGTACCAGTCGGCCACCCATTCCCAGACATTTCCGCCCATTCCCAGGCAGCCGTAAGGGGCGGCCCGCTCGGGAAAGGCGTCTGTCTTTACGGGTGAAAAGTCGTTTTGCGGGTTTTCCACGAACCGGGGGTTCCAGTCGTCTCCCCAGGGGTAAACGAGGCTCTTTTCACCCCGGGCCGCCTTTTCCCACTCCGCCTCGGTGGGAAGGCGCTTCCCGGCCCAGTCCGCGTAGGCGTTGGCGTCATGCCAGGTCACGAACCGGACGGGATAGTCTCCCTGGCCCGGGGCGTATCCCCGACGCCAGGGGCCCTGGGGCCGATATCCCGATTCTTTCACGAATTTTTCAAAACGGGCGTTATTCACCTCGGAAATGTCCATGTAAAAATCCGACAGCCACACGGCGTGGGCCGGTTTTTCATTGTCGTTTCCCGACCGGCTTCCCATGACAAAGGCCCCTTCCGGGATGAAAGCCATCTGGGCCTGGTCTTTTTCGCTGATATACTTTCCGTTTTTGAAAGAAACGCCGTCCGGAAGCCGGTCCTCCGCCGAAGCGGCCGGCGAAAGGGCCAGAAAGGCGCCGGAAACAAATAAAAAGATCATCGCATGTCTTATTTTGCCCATTGGTGTCATTCCCATCGAAATCCCTGTTTTAAAAAATCAGTTCGCGTCCTTCGCGCATCGAAACCCCAGGGTGAAATGCCTGAAATCCGGTTCGCGGCCCCGCCGGGCCGACGGCGCCACTGAGCTGGGATAGGAGTCCGACCCCCCGCCCTTGACCGTTTTCAGGCCCCTTTCGGAATCAAAATCGGCGTCCACCCATTCCGAGACGTTTCCCGCCGCGTTGTAAACGCCATAGGGGCTTTTTCCCTGGGGATAGGCGTCCACCGGCGCCGGGTAGATGTGGCCGTCGCGCTCCCCTTTCCATTCGTAGCCCCCGCTGTTGCAGTTTTCAAAGACCCACCGGTTCCCCCAGGGCCAACGCGACCCCGTGACGCCCCGGGCCGCCTTTTCCCACTCCGCCTCGGTGGGAAGGCGTTTCCCGGCCCATTTGGCGTAGGCGTAGGCGTCGTGCCAGTCGATTCCCGTCACCGGACGGCGGTCTTCCGTGAAGATTTTTTCGTCAAACCGCTGAAGGGCGGCCATCCCGGTTTTTTTAAAAATGGCGGGGCGAAAGGGCTTCCAGAACCGCGGGGTGTGGTCTTTGCCCCGGGGCTGATCCGGGCGCCGGACGGTTTTGTCGGAATGTTTTTTCACCCAGTCCAGAAACACGCGGTACTGGGCGTTGGACACCTCATACTTGTCGATGTGAAAACTTTTCACATGGACGGTTTTTTGGGTTTCGCCCTGTCCCATGATAAAATCCCCGGCGTAAACCAGGATCATGGGGGAGGAATCCCTTTGGCGATCGGGCCCGGCGGCGTTGGAGTCGGCGGCCCAGACGGCCAGGGACAAAAACAAAATCACGCAAATGGTTTTTTTCATGCTCGGCGCTCTTCTCTTTTTTTATTTTTATTCGATGGAAAGAAGGAAATTTTCCAGATCCCTGATCTGAACGGCGCTCAAATGGGAGGTTCCGCCGTGGGTGTCCGGGACATAGGTCCGCTCCTCGATAAAGCTCAGCTCATTGAATCCCCGCTCCCGGCGGTCCTCCCGGATTTCTTCTCCTCCCCTCAGCGGGGGATACTTGAATTTTCTCAGCGCGTAATGGTCCGGGGAGGCGATGACCTCCCGGACGGACCGGGCCCGGCCGTGGTGCAGAAAGGCGAAGGGGCGGTCAAACAGGCCCCTTAAGGGAAAGACGGTCATATGGCCCTCCTGTCTCTCCACCCGGCCCTTTTCCCAGTATTCCAGGTCCCGCTTGTATCCGTTGACGGAGTCCATCCAGTGGGGCCCCACCAGGGTGAAGGCCTTTTCCCTTCGGGTGAAGCTGATGATGGAGGGAAGGACCCGCTCATGGTTGTTGGAAAGAGTTTCGGTTTTGTTGGTGAATTCCGGGGGCCTGTGGCACGTCACGCAGCCGGTGTCCAACCGGTTGAAGAGGCGTTTTCCCCGCGCCACGGACGGGTTGGCCGGGTCGTGGGGATTGGGCAGAAGCCGGGTTTCGGCGGCCTGGAATTCCCCGATAAAGCGCTGGAAATCCCGGAAGTTGAACGCCTTTCCAAAATATTTCATGGAGGCCCGGCGTATGAACTCATCCCGGCGCTCCCTTAAATCAAAGTAGAGGTCGCCAAAGGAGTCCGTGGACATTTTGTCCTGGATCTCCTCATGCTCTTCGGGCCTTTGGCCCGGCGGGACCGGGTGGGACACCCCGGTGAAGTCGCCCTGGGGGTTGGGCTCCAGAAACCCCTGAAGGGCCACATGCTCGCGGGCGTCGTCGAACTGGGCGTCGAAGCAGGTGTGGGTGCCCTCGAAATAAAAGGGCTGGGTGGCGAAGAGATTTTTGATCTGGGGAATGGCCAGGGACCCGCCGTTGACGAATTTGCCGTCCCGCGTCTGGGCGATGGCCTGTCCGGCGCCCCATCCCCGGGCGTCGCTGGTGTCGTAAATATGGCAGGACATGCAAGAGGTGTCCCCGTCCACGGAGAAAACGGCGGTGTTGACAAACATCTGGCCCCGCTCCGCGTTGCTGTCCGGGAAAGGCCGGGACAGGTTTCCCACGACGTGTTCTTTGGATTCGCCGGACTTCCGGTCAATGACACTCACGGTCTCCCCGAGGAAATTGCTCACAAAAAGAAGGCCTTCCGCGACGGTTTCGGCCGGCCCGCAGACCACTTCCCGGGGCATGATCCCGGTGGGATAGACGGCCACGGGCTCCAGGCAGTCCGAGGGCTCGGCGGCCGAGGGGTTGATTTTCCATTCCACCAGCTCATAAGAGCCCAGCATCACGGTGTAGAGACGGTCGCCGCAGACTCTGGCCGCCTCCGGGAAGGCGCCGATGACCCGCTGAAGCTCCGGCGGGATGTCCCCGCTGGGCTCCTGGGGCAGAACCTCGGCGGAATCCGACGTGTACCGGGTCCAGGCCCTGTGGGCCTCGTACCGGTTGGCCTTTAACACATAGTCCAGGCGCGGCGAGGGGATTTTTTTGGGAATTTTCAGCGCCCCGGCGTCAATGGCGATGACATCGTTTTGAATGTCCGCCATTTTAAAGGCCGCCGTGCCGTCGATGGCGTCGAATGCCCCCAATATTTTCTGCTGATGGACAGGAAGGGGCTCTGTGGTGTCGATGTCCCGGCGGACGCTGAACTGGGCCGCCGGATTTCGCGCGTCCTCGGTCTCGCCCCCAAAGGGGTCCCTTTCCCGGGCCGCGCCGAAACCCAGCCCCATGGAAAGGGCGAAAAGCATCTCTTTGTCGGTTTTTTTGTCATGAAAAAGAGCCAGGTCCAGAACCACGTTCTGGGTGTAAATCCCGCCCGCCTCTTTTTTTTGTTTCAGATCAATGATGGAGATGTCCTGGGTCCCCAGGTTGCCGACGTACAGGTATTTTTCGTCATGGCTGAGCTGAAGGCTGAAGGGCTTGGAGCCGAAGTTCCCCACGGGAATCCCCGGGCCTTCGGAGGCTTCGGAGATCCACCGGGCGGTTTTTTTGTATCCGCGATCCTTTTTGGACCATGCGACCTTTCCTCCGGCGTGGAAGTTGGCCCCGGACAGATCGTCGGCGAATCCCCCTTCGGCCCGGGGCCGGACGGCTTTGAGCAGAAGGCTGTCGTCGGGGTCGCCGGGAGTGGAATTTTCAATGGCGGAAAAAAAGGCCTTTAACACATTTTCCCCCGCGTAAAAGTCCCCCCGGGACACGCCGTGGCAGGCCGCGGCGCCGCAGGATTTTGTTAAAGCCGGAAAAACCTTTTTTTCAAAGGTTTTCAAATCAAAGCCCCCCAGGGTTTGCATCCGGGCCTTGAAGCGATCCCGTCCGGCTTTGACATCCAGGACCAGCGCCTGGCCCAGGTAGCGGTTGCTCACATAGGCCCGGGTCCCTTTTTTGTTGAACACCATATACTGGCAGTAAAAGTCCAGGGGGATTTCCCCGGCCGGCTCGTCCAGGGCCGTGTCGATGACCGAGGCGTAATTGGAGAGCCGGTTGATGACCACGGCGAATCTTCCCTTGGGATGCATGGCGATGTGCCAGGGGCTTGAGCCCACCCTGATTTTTTTGACGACTGTTTTTTTCTCCACGTCAAACACCGCCACCTGGTTTCCCGGCTCGGCCTCGTTTCCGGCCAGGGCGATGTAGAGTTTTTTGCCGTCCGGAGTGATCTCCATGGCCTTGGGATGGTCCCGTTCGGGCTGGGGCTCGGGGTAGGGATTGTTGTTTTTCACCGGCTCCAGGTCCCGCCGCTCATAGGAGGCGCCGAAGGCCCACCGGTCGCTGGTTAAAATCCCGTATACGGAGGGGTTGGAGACTCCGGCGGCACCGGGGCCGGCCGCGCGGGGGCGCTCGCCCGGATGAAAGACAAAGAGGGCCGCCAGGAAAAGAAGCGCCGGCAAAAAGGCCCTGGTCCGATTCGATTTGCGTGTGTGTGTGTTCATCATTCCCTCACCCCCCTGTAAACCGCGCCCATGTCGATCCATCTGACCAGTGTCATTTTTTCGCCCCGGGTCAGCGGCGGGACGTTGACTTTGCGTTTTTTCATCAGGCGTTTGCCCGGATGGGGAAAATCTCCGGACAGGTCCCGGCGGGCTTTCAGCTCCCGGCCGAGGATTTTTTCCATGAGATAGCTTTCAATGGCCAGCGCGCCGCGCTCATTCACGTACTTCTTCCGGGAATGCCAGCCGCTTTGGGGGTCTTCCAGCTCCATGAGATTTTCGTAGGCCGCGTTATAATAGGTCGTTTTTTCACCGGAAAGGGAAAGCCCGGCCGGGGGATTTTCCCCGGAGTGGCACGCCGCGCAGTTTTTATCGAAAATGGGCTGGATGTTCCGGACGAAATCAATGGAGATCCGGTCGTCGGGATCGATTCCGTATTCTTGAGGCTCGCCCTTGGCCAGGGCGATGGCCCGGACCTTTTCCTGGCCGGAGAACATGTTCGTCGGGCCGAAGAGTTTTTCGGGGCTTTTAGACATGGAGCCCATGCAGGCGCCGCAGGTTTGAAAGGTTTCGCTGGGGGAGGGCGATATGGTGAATTTCTCCCCGGGCGCGAAGAAGTAGAGCCGGGCCGACTGGCGAAGGGCCATTTTGTCTTTGTTTAAGCTCTGGATGGACATGGGGGTCTTGGACGGGACCTTGATGTACACGGAGCCGTCCGCCTCCAGGGGAACTTCGCACACGATGCGTTTTTTCAAATGAATGCCGTTGCTGATCAGCGTGCTTTCGGGGTCCCGGTTTGCGATGAGCCCCGAGGCCACAGGGGCCGCGTCGTCGGGATGGACCGGCAGAACCTCCACCATCCTCACGTATTTCACCTCGTCTTCAGGCGCGGTCTTTTTCCCCGTCAGGGGATTGGTGGCGTAAGCCACGTTTTTGCCCACCGGAGAAGGATCGTCCATGATGGCGTCGATTAAAAGGTAGTTCCGCTCCAGATAGATGGCGGGCCTGTGGTCGTTGTCCGGCATTTCCGGGGGCCGGATGAGATGGTCCCGCCTGGCGCGTCTGGCCGCGTTGATTTTGGGCTTCATCCGGACGTAAACCGGGTAGGCCTGGACATCGGAGAGGCCCGCGGCCGAGGCGGCGGAGAGGCGAATTTTCCTCACTTTGGGAACGCCCTTTCCTCCCGGCGTGTGAAAGCTGGGGTCCGGCCTGACGATATAAAGGTCGAAGTCGGGGGCGGCCCCGGGGTCCAGATGGTTGATGGGGGCGGGCGAGTGGGAGACCAGGATGTCGCCGTCGGGCAGGGGAACGGAGTCCTTGAACGCCCCGCCCGGGGAAAAACCGGTTCTGGAGACGGCCCGGGGCCCCCTCAAGGGGAACAGGGCCATTTTTTTGAAAACAAAGCGGGTGTGGGAGGGCTGTTTCCCGTTCTTGAAATTGAACCGTGTGTTGATGATTTTCGGGCCGTCCACAATGGGAAAGCCGTCTTCGTCAAAGAAGCCGGTGGAAAAATCGTGGGGGTTTCGGGCCTCCAGGCCGGGTCCCATCTGGTGGTCGGACACGCTTAAGTTCCCCGCCTCCCACAGGTTGTCCGGGTCCAGACCCACGTGGATGTCGATGCCGCTGGGAAGCTCGTGGTTGTCGGCGTACACCAGAACCTGGGACCGGTTCCCATGATGGGTGGGGAAGCTGAACCGGGTGTCGAGATGCCGGCGGCAGCTGGTCATGTGAAAGATGGGGCGCTCATACTTGTCCGTGAAAGAGCGCTGGCCCGAATAAAACACCTCGCCGGTGGTGCGGACGCTCAAATCCAGCTCCTGGGCGATTCCGTAGGTGATCCGGGAGATGGTTTTGTCATACAGGGCCTTTTCCTCCCCGGGTTTGGGATACTTCATCCCGTACATGGAGTAGGAGGGCAGAAATCCCGGCTGGGTTTCGGGGTCCCGCTCGATCACATAGATGACGGAGTGGTCCACAGGGTTCGGGAAGGGCCGGTCCACCGTGATATAGGAGCGTTTTTCAGGGGTGAAGAGGCGGTTTTGAAACCGGGCGATGGTCCGCCACTGGCCCTTGTTGGCCCCGTCCACGATATAGATGCGTTTTCCCTCA